>JAYUVJ010000323.1:0-2342 GCA_043754155.1 Acidimicrobiia bacterium | reverse complement strand
GGTGCATTTTGGCTTCACAAGGCCCGTACGCTTAACCCTTCCACCATGGGAGGACACCGCGTGTTGCATATGGCCACCGAAGGCGGGGCTCAGGCCCTGGGGCTAACCAATGTTGGACGCATTGCTCCTGGATGGGCAGCCGATCTGCAGTTGGTGGATGCTCGCTTCCCCACACCTGCTGCCGAGCACAACCTGATTGATCAGCTCATTTTGTGGCGTAACCACAACCACGTAGGTGATGTCATGGTGGCCGGAACTTGGCGAGTCCGCAATGGTGAAGTCCTCAACGCCGACCTTGAAGCTATGCGCGCATTGGTTCATGAACAGGCCACGAGATTGTGGACACGGAGCTGAGCATGACCACATCCAAACACCCCGCATTTGTTTTGCCAGCTGGACACTCCGATCTTGAACTTCTCCGCGCTCTTACCAGCGCGGTCGATGCCGGGCGTGCTGCTGCATTAGTAACCGTTATCGCTACCGCAAGATCAGTTCCACGCCATGCCGGCGCCAAGCTGTTGGTCATCGGCGGCAACGAAACCGGGAAAACCGTAAGCACGATCGGCACTATTGGAGGCGGGGAAATGGAAGCCCGGTGCATTACGGAAGCAATCGCTGCCATCGGTGATGGAAAGAGCCGAGCTTTAACGTATGAATTACTTGATGCTGCCAACGGTGATCCTGGTGTTTGCGGCGGAACTGTGGAGCTTTTTGTGGAACCATTTCTTCCCACCGCAACGGTTTACGTGATTGGCTGCGGTCATGTAGGCGCTGCGGTGGTAAACCTGGCCAAATGGATGGGCTACCGAGTAGTGGCCACCGATGACCGTGCTGCGCTAGCCACTCGGTCCAATCTTCCCGGAGCCGATGTGGTGTTAGCCGGGCCTTTCGCCCTGGCATTGGAAACAGAACCAATAGGCGCACATACTTCTGTAGTCGTCGTTACCAGAAACATGGCTGTTGACTTGGAGTTGCTACCCCTCGTACTGCAAACCTCGGCTCGCTTTATTGGGGTTATGGGTTCGGCACGGCGATGGGCCACCACCGCAGCAACCTTAAGCGAACGTGGCATAACAGCCAGCTCCCTCGCTCGGGTGCATTCCCCCATCGGTCTCAATATCAACGCTGAAACCCCTGAAGAGATTGCGGTCTCCATTATGGCCGCCGTCGTTGCCGATCGCCGGGCTTAGCTCCATGCCTTCACTTGCGGTGCTGCGTGGCGGAGGCGATATTGCCACTGGTGTTGCGTGGCGGCTGGTTCATGCGGGATTCGCCGTCGTGGTGCTGGAGCTTAATGAGCCGCTGACGGTTCGCCGCACTGTGGCGCTCTCAAGCGCAGTTCGTATGGGAACAGCAGATATCGAGGGTCTTCGCGGGTTTCTGTTTGCTAATGCCCGTGAAGCCGTTCAGGCCGCTCAACTGGCAGCCGCCAACCATCGAGCAGAAGTACCAGTGTTGGTTTGCCCATCACTCGCAAGCTTTATCGAAGCAACCTCCTCTCCAGACGTGGTTGTTGATGCGCGATTAGCCAAACGAAACATCGATACCTCAATGGACGATGCGAAGGTAGTGATTGGCCTCGGCCCTGGATTTACCGCGGGGTCCGATGTCCATGCCGTGGTGGAAACCAATCGCGGGCGTCACCTTGGACGCGTGTTCTGGACCGGATCGGCTGAACCTAATACGGGCATTGCCGCAGTGGTTGGAGGGTATGGAGCCGAACGAGTACTCCGTGCACCCACCAGTGGCATGATTCGCTGGAATGTGGTGATTGGCGATCGAGTTGTGGAAGGGCAGCACCTTGGAACCATTAACGACGGAACCACGAACGATGGCACCTCTACCAATGGAACCACTGCTGATAACGGCACTTTGATGGCTCCTTTCAGCGGAATTCTTCGCGGCCTTATCGCTGATTCTGTAGAAGTAGTGGCGGGGATGAAGATCGGCGATATTGATCCCAGGTGTCACCCGTCGGCGTGCTTTGAAATATCCGATAAAGCTTTGGCTATAGGTGGCGGAGTTGTTGAGGCGGCACTCGTTGGATTGCGAAATCCGCAAGACTCCTAACCTGCCCAAGTAGGCACCCAACGAAGCAGCATCCAATGAACCAGCACCCAACGAAGCAGTATCCAAGCAACCCGCGTCCAAGCAACTAATGGGATTCCTCACGATTGGGAATGCTGCGGTCGAGCATGGCCGCCAACCCAACGTCGATGGGCTCAGCACTTAACTTACTAAGTGCACAGATCGATACATACCCCGCCGTTACTGCTCCACCGTCAGTTTCGATCGGGAGTGTAACTGCTTCGCCGTAGTGCAGAGTTACTCGATACGCGTCG
>JAYUVJ010000322.1:0-2719 GCA_043754155.1 Acidimicrobiia bacterium | reverse complement strand
ACAGTTCACATTGCTACCGATAGTTCACAGTCCCCGTCAGCGTTGCCGTTTGCAGCAATCGAGGCACTTCGGCTTGGCTTACCAATCGGCGTGGATTTGAACCCACTCGATCCCACCGACGAGTTCCAAGCCCGTTGGCTCTGCGCACTCATTTGGCCCGACGACACCGAACGATTTCTCCGCCTCCGTTCCGCACTCAACCATGCAGCCAACAACCCAATAGCCATCGTTCAGGGTGACGCCGTAGAAACCGTATGTGCACACATTATAAGTGTTCCGGCGGAGGAGTATCCCGCTGTGGTCACCACCTGGGTGCTCACATATCTCACAGAACCTCAGCGCCGAGCCTTTAGCGAAGAACTCAACCGGGCTGCGCAAACTCGAGACTTCGCCTGGATCGCCATGGAGCATCCGGCCTACGCCAACGGACTTCCCTGGCCCGACGAGGTCACAGCAGCCTGGGGCTCGCAGTCCCTCGACCCCGTTCTGCAAACTATCGTCAAATCAGGAACACCGCTGGTGGTGCACCGCTACCAAAACGGCATACGGGCTTCCCAGTGGATTGCCTCGGTACACGCCCACGGCCACTGGATCATCTGGCATCCTGTACTTCTCTGACGGGCCCCAACTCCGCTCCGCTTCGAGACCCATCAGGGGGTTCTCACCCGACCGGCAAGCCGGACCGGAAACCCACACTTCTCTGACGGGCCCCAACTCCGCTCCGCTGGGAAAGAGCTACTTGGGTACGGTGAAGTTGGTGATCACATCAATAAGTGTGCGTACCATTACTCCGGATCCACCCCGGGTAGTGATGCCTTCATCGGCGGAGCCAAAGGCCGGTCCTGCGATGTCGAGGTGGGCCCACGGGCGTCCGTCGACAAATTCCTGTAGGAACAATCCCGCGACGGTGGAGCCGGCCTGTCCGCCGTTGCCGATGTTCTTCATGTCGGCGATCATCGAATCAAGCTGCTTGCGGTACTTGGCCGGTAAAGGAAGTTCCCATACATCTTCACTGGTGCGACGGGAAGCAGAAACTATTTGGTCACGCAGATCAGCGTTGTTGCTCATCACGGCGGTGGTGTCGAGACCTAAGGCAACTATGGCAGCCCCCGTCAGTGTGGCGATGTCGATAATGGCATCGGGCTTCTCTTCAGCGGCAAGGGAAAGCCCGTCCATCAGCACGAGCCGACCCTCAGCATCGGTGTTGTGGATCTCTACGGTTTTTCCATTGCGAGCGGTAAGGATGTCACCGAGTTTGGTGGCTAGCGGGCCAGGCATGTTCTCTGAAGAACAGCAGTACCCAATCACTCGGCACGTGGGCGCCAGGCGGGAAATGACGGACATAATGCCCACAACAAGCCCAGCGCCCGACATGTCGCACTTCATGGTTATCATGCCGTCCGAAGGTTTGAGGGAAAGCCCACCGGAATCAAACGTGATGCCTTTGCCAACGAGGGTGATGGTTGGGATCTTGGTTCGTCCGGGGCGCACACCCTTTGGTGTGTACACAAACTTGATCAGCCGTGGAGGTTCATCGCTGCCAATAGAAACACCGAGCATTCCGCCGCAGCGTTCGCGTTCGAGATCGTGTTCGTCCCACACCGTGCATTCGATGTCGCCAGCCGCGGCAATCTCCACTGATCGTTCGGCCAGGATTTTGGGGGTGAGCGATCGCGGCGGTTCGTTGACTAAATCACGGTTGAGGGCGACTGCTTCGCCAACAAGGGATCCGCGGGTGACACCGGTGGATGCAATGCGCCCGCCACGGCCGGTAATCACAACGTTGGCCAGCGCTCGAGGTGTTGGCTTGGTTTTGTAGGCGTTGAATTGGTAACTGGCTAACAACACCCCCTCGGTAAATGCAGCGGCGACGGCGGTCCGATCGAGTCTGGTGGGTGCCTGATCGATCACTGCGGAGGCTAGGGCTGTCTCGCCGAACGAGGCTCTGGCCAGAGCAGCACCTATCCCACGGAACGCTTCTGCGGTCAGAGATGCCGAGGCTCCCATGCCAACAAGAATTTGGGTTGAAGACTTTCCTGGGATCACCGCGATCTGTCCCAGCTTGCCCTCAAAACCGCGGGCTGACAATGTTGCAGCCGATGCAGCAACGGATGCCGGAAGCTCAAGACCGTTCTTTGACGTGAGCACGCCGATGCCTATCGCGGCACCTTTTGGAGCGACGGCGGCGATTGAAACCTCAACGGAAAGTGGCATTCGGGTTAGTCCTTGAAAGCTGGGTGAAAGACGGAACCCCACCAACTTAGGCGCCACCAAGCAAAATCGTAAGTCAAACGGCTATTTGTCGCCCACGTTGCCGACGCTCCGTTAAGGACACACTCAAGTCTGCGGCGTTTCGAGCCGATGGCAAATTCCTCGTTCAAACATGGAATTCGTCTTGAAGGTCGTTTATGGCAACCGTTGTTGATATCGCCGCAGATTTAGCAGCAGCTGAATATTGGTACGTTCACGCTGGCGAATTGACCTACGGACCGTTTACACCCACACAGATGGAAGCGCTTGCCGAACAGGATCGCTTAGGCAATGACACAATGATTGCTCCAGCAGGCGGAGGCGAATGGCAGCTCGCTTCGCAACTAATACGCGTACAGAACGATTCGCCGACACCGGCTGAGGTCGCTGCCATCGTCGGCCTGCATCCCAACGCGCTAGATGCACCACTTCCTTCCTACGAGAGCGCCCATCCGGAACATGTTCTTGA
>JAYUVJ010000321.1:0-4641 GCA_043754155.1 Acidimicrobiia bacterium | reverse complement strand
ATCCCGCAAGAAACAAGTTCGTCGGGCCAAGGCAGCACTTACTGCGGCCTCCTTCGTCGTACTTCCCGCTACCAGTGCATTTCTTGCTGGCTTCGGTGCGGCTCATGCCATTGGGGGGCCTGGCGCTGTGGGTGGATATGTTTACATGGATGCCAACCGTAACGGTACGCAGGACAGCGGAGAAGCTGGAGTCGACGGCATCACGGCAACGGCCTACACAACCGTGAGTGGCGTTGACACGCAGATCGGAAGCCCGACGGCCACGGCTGGTGGTGGGCTTTACAACATCAACCTGTCCAACGTAAGCGCAGGGGATGCCATCAAGGTGGTGTTCACCAATCTGGGAGCCAATACCGCAGTAAGCATTGGTGGGAGCACCCAAACTGCCACGTTGGCCACAGGGTCTTCAGGCGGCAGCTTTACTGGCATCGCTAACCTTGGCGTGGCCCCGGTTAGCGGCGTTACCATCGGCGACCGAATTTGGATCGATACCAACGGAAACGGCACCCAGAACGCCAATGAAGGTGCCGTCCCCTCGCAGCTGTCCAACATCAGTGTCGATTTGCTTGAGGACGGTGTTGTAGCGGCCACCACTTTGACCGACGGCAACGGCTACTACCTGTTCGTAGACACGGCGGCGGGTGTTTCCGGCCCAGGCATCATGGTCTACGCCGGCTTCACTCCTGGCAAAAAGTATGCAATCCGGGTGAATGGCGTGTCCACCACCAGTTCAGCCCTTTCCGGCTATACCAACACATTGCTCAATGTGGGAGCAGTCGAGGACGATTCAGATGCGGCCAGTTGTGGCACCGTTATCGTTACGGGCTCTGCCCCGAGCGCTACTACCTGCGACCCCGTAAGTACCGAGATCAATCTTCCTGCAGGTCCTTACTCAAACACCACTATCGACTTTGGATTCGTTCCTTATGACCTTGAGATTACCCAGGTCACCAACACGCCTAACGTTGTCGCCGGTGGCACAGCAAGCTTCGATGTTGTGGTTACCAATCGAGGCCCTGGCCCCGTCCAAAGTTGCAACATCATCAACCTGCTTCCCGCCGGGCTCACCTACGCCACCACGCCCATTACCGCTGCAAGTGCGAATGCCGGGGTAGTGGGGATCGATCCCACTGACGCTTCAAAGCTCCGTATCGATTGCAGTATGCCACTTGCTGTTGGCGCACAGGTTCGCTTCACAGTGAATGCCATTGTGGGGGCTTCAGTAACGGGAACGGCGAAAAACTTCACGTACGTAACGCCTCCCAGCACCGATGCTGCTGCTGCGGAAACCAAGCCACTGGGTACTCCAATTCCGACCAATGCAACCGATGCCGCGCTCACGGCTACGTTGAACGACAGCCAAGCTTCAGTGACCGTCACCGTGCCTGGAGGAACTGCTTCGCTTGGCGATAAGGCGTGGATCGACGCGAACAACAACGGTGTCCAAGACGCAGGGGAGCTTGGGGTCGCTGGCGTTACTGTGGACTTGCTTGACAGCAGCGCAACGGCCATTGCTGGTAAATCGAGCACTACGGACAGTAACGGTATGTACGGATTTACCGGGCTCAACGCCGGCACCTACAGCGTGAAGTTTGGACCCTTGAGCGGCTATTCCTTCACTTCGCAAAACGCCAGCGCTGGGACCGACAGCAACGACTCGGACGTGAACACAACCAGCGGGATCTCCGACGCCGTATCCCTAGCCACCGGCGAAAACAACCTAACCGTAGATGCTGGATTCGTACTGGTTGGCGGAACTACTGCTTCAGTTGGTGACTCGGTTTGGATAGACCAAAACGGTGATGGCATACAGAATGCCGGTGAGCCTCTCTACGCCAATCTCACCGTAACGCTCACCGACACCGCGACGGGCACCATTAAAACCACTTCTACTGACGGAACCGGCAAGTACACCTTCTTCAACCTCGCTGCTGGCAGCTACACGGTTACCTTCGCAAAGCCAGCTGGCTACACGTTCACTTCAGAAAAATCTGGCAGCGACATTTCTAAAGACTCTGACGCAGACCCCACGACGGGCCAAACCGCAGTGATCACCGTTGCAGCCGGTTCACAGAACGCCACGATCGATGCTGGTCTGATTGCTCAAACGTCAACAACTGTGACCACCGCAACGAACGCAGCAACCACGACGCTTCAGCCAGCCAGCACCACAATTGCGGTGCCAGCTACCCTTCCTCCTGGCAGTGTGGTCATAGTGTCGACTCCCACCAGTTCTAGCGTTGCCCCGGCCTCCACTGTTGCCCCAGCCACCACTTCGACCACGACGGCGGTTCCTACGAGTTCCGCTGCGCCAACCACGACCGCCAAGCCCGTTGTACCTACATCTCCGGTCGCTCCATCGCCAGCCATTCTTGAAGGAACTTGCAAGATCAACTCGGTCGTGTGGGTTGACACGAATGGAAACGGTCTCGTTGATGCCGGTGAGCAAGTAATGCCCGGCGTGACCGTACGTGTAACTGCAGCGGGAATCGTCAAGGAGGCCGTAACGGATTCGTTAGGCCGTTACTCGTTTACCGGAGTGCAGTGTGGCGACGTGACGGTCGAAATCACCGCTGGTCTCCCAGCTGGCACGCCGCTCCCCGCTCCCAAGACCATTCGAGTACTTGGTGAAACTGCTGAGGCCCCGCTGAATGTACCCTTCGGCGTTCAACTGCAAAACGATGCAGAAGTCGCCTTTGGTGGTGCAGAGAGTCGTCAGTTCTTTGCCGCAGCACTCACCTTCCTTGGTATGGGTGGACTTCTCCTAAACCGCAAGCGCAAGGAAGCCAACATTCGTTGAGAGCTCGGCGGATGCCACAAAGCGACACCAGGACCTAAAACCCTCATTTGCCGTTTTTCTGGTGTTGTCGAGTGACGGGAAGTGGTGTCTGAGCTGGGATTTCGCGAAGTCGTGTGTTGGCGGGTGGTGGCGAGTTTCGGCCTGTTTTGCGCACGCCGTGATCTCTCCCGAGGTCAGCAGGCGACGAACCGAGTCAACGCTCATGTTCAGCGTCCTCGCCGCTTCTTCGTGACTCAACATCTGCCCGAGTTCGCACTGCGCGCAGCCCGACGATCAGACCATTCCTTGACAGGAATAGTCCCATTGGTGAATACTGTTGAGGTGTGGGAAGTCTCAGGCACCGACGAGTTCGCGGCCTGGTACGGCTCGCTCGACGCAAAGGACCAGTCGAAGGTCGACGAACGTGTCGAGCTGCTCGCCGTGAGTGGCCCGGCGCTCCGCCGCCCGGTTGTCGGTGAGATCACGACTTCGATCTACAAGAACATGAAGGAGCTTCGGGCGAAGTCTGGGCGAGCACATCTACGGGTGCTGTTCATCTTCGACCCACACCGTGAGGCGCTCCTGCTGCTGGGCGGCGACAAGGCCGAGGACAGCCAGTGGAACGACTGGTATGTGACGGCCGTGCGTGCTGCCGACGCGTTGTACGAGGACTACCTGGCCGAGACCGGCCAGACCGACGAGGAGAAGAACTGATGGGCACCAAGAAGTGGTCCGAGATCAAGAAGCTCAGCAGGGCGACCGACGCCGACCGCGCCGAGGCTCGCGCCGAGCTGGCGGAAGAGATCCGCAGCTACTCGCTCGCCGAGTTGCGTCGTCACCTGTCGATCACCCAGGAAGGTCTTGCGGCAGCGCTCCACGTGAACCAGCCTGCGGTGTCGAAGCTCGAACGGGCAGACGACATGTCGCTGAGCCGTCTTCGCAACGCCGTCGAAGCTCTTGGCGGGGAACTTGAAGTCGGCGTCCGCATCGATGGCGTCGTTTTCCCGCTCCAGCTACTCGAACGAGAGTCGGCCTGAAATGCCTCGCACGATCCAAGAGATCTTCGACCAGCAAGAGGAACTCGCCGACAAGTTCGAGAACTTCGACCCCGAACTAGGTCACGAGCGTCCGATCGAGGAGTACCTGGAGGCTCGTCGATTGAGAGCGGGTCGGCAGGAGCCCGACAGCAACGAACGTCGCATCTGTAGATACCGTCAGCCGCTCACCGGGTTCCGAAGATTCCGCTCGGTGAGTTCCGGTTGTGCAAGAGCTCTCTGCGTAGCACTGTTGCTCGTAACAGTCAGCGGCGCGCGAGTAGAAGCGAAGCTGGCGTGCAGAAGACCGTCTCCAATAACCGGTAAACCAATGCGCGTAGTCGAAGCTAGGTCGCGAAACGGCCCCGTTCGCGGGCTTCTTTTCCTTACTAATAGTTTGCCGATCAAAGTAGGACAAGAGGTCAAAATTATCTGGCACATAGAAGGAAGGGGCGACCTGCGCATAGCCTATTTCGCACCGGATGGAAAGCCGCGAAAGCTTGTGTTCGGTCCGACCGCGCACGAGGGCACGGCGCTTTCAGGTCCTGGCGAGGAATTCGGGGCCGGTTTCCGGTTCGATTCAACCGGCTGTTGGCGAATAAATTTAGTTCGAGGCGAAGAGTCAGCCCGAGCATGGATCAGCGTGAACTAGTCACGTTCGCCAGAGGCGGTGAGTGCTTTGCGTAACGGGGGTGCCGACCGTTTCCGGCCACCGGAACGGCCGAGAGCTGTCACATCCCGGTAAAGGCGTGAGCGTTCGTTCGGGATGCAGGTCGAATCCGAGACCATCGACGACCTGTCGAGGGCGCCGACCCTTGTGAGCGGATC
>JAYUVJ010000320.1:0-2537 GCA_043754155.1 Acidimicrobiia bacterium | reverse complement strand
TTCACCTCCACCGACTCTTGCGAACCGAGCCAACAAATCATCGCTGAGCAAATCCACACCATCAAAGCCCCTCACAGCAGCCATAGAGGGGCCAGTGCTCAACCTTGCAACTCCGTGGTCCCCGTCGAAAGGTGAGGCATTTGATGTGTCGATAGGCGCGGAGTTTGGACTGGAGGTAACCACACCAAACCAACGGCCAGAAACATTGCCAACTGGCTCCGGCTCAAGCCCCACCATTCGTTCGAAGGTCCGAATCACCCCGCCGTGGCTGACCAGAATCACCACCTCGCCGCTGAACGCCGAAGTGTGAGCAAACTCGGCCATTACTTGGCCAATGCGGGCCTGAAAACCCTCCTCGTTTTCGCCCTCGGGGGTTTCGGTGATCACGCCATCACGCCACGCCTGGAGCATCCCTGGCCACCGCTGCTCGATTTCTCGACCGGTTTTGCCCGACCAAGCCCCAACGTTGCGTTCTCGAAGCCCAGTGCGGGACTCAATCTCGTGAATCCCAATACCCAACGCCAAGGCGAAATACTCCGCAGTTTGGCGAGCCCGAAGGAGATCCGACGCCACAATACGAACTTGGCGGCCATCTTCGGCCAGGAGCCCAGCCAACGTGCGAGCCCCCACTTCGGCCTGACGTACGCCCATGGGAGAAAGCGGAATATCAGCCCAACCTTGCCAGCGCTGATCGGCATTCCACTGGGTAAGCCCATGGCGTACCGCCAACACCGAAGGCCGAACTGTTTTTTCGTTGGGAGACCAACTGGTTTCTATAGAGCCTGACGTTACGTTTGCTAAAGCGTTACTAACCACGAGCCCAGTGAAGCAGACATACGCCCCAACGAAATCGTTGATTGAGCTCAATTGAGCCTGATTCAGGCCGGAATGTGTTGCTTAGTCGCTAGGGTAAACACATGGTCGTGGTGTTGTTCTTTGCTCAAGCTCGTGAAGCAGCGGGAACAAAAACGTGGGCCTGCAGCGCATCTACGGTGGGCGAAGCCGTTGATGGCGCCTGTGCGCATTTCGGCGAAGCCCTCACCAGGGTCATTCCCCACTGCAAAGTGTGGGTAAACGGCGAACCGGCCGAACGATCAACCCTGATCCTTGATGGCGACGAAGTGGCGCTGTTACCCCCTGTTTCTGGTGGCTGAACGGTCGGTCCTCAGAATTGTCGTACCCCACCCCTAGAATGGGTAGATGGCCAATCGGCACCTCGATCGCGTTCTGCAAACTCACTACCTCGAAGGATTGGCCGATTGGCCGATCGAAGAAATTCGCGCCCATCGGGCCGAATGTCAGCGTCTCGAAGATGCGGCTTCCTACCTGCGTCGCCTGGTGCAAACTCGTCTTGATATCTTGGGCATGGAATTGCGTGGCCGTGCCGTTGGAGAAGACGTTAATCTTGGCGAGTTGATTGAACGGCTCCCCTCAATCCTCACCGATCCTGCAAGCCATCGAAATACCGGTGGTCGGCTGTTGGGAGCGGAGCTTGGTGAAGACCAGGAACGTTGGGCACGAAGCGTTGTGGGAAATTGCTGCGGCGAGCACGATGTCGAAAGTGCGCCAGAAATGTCGGTTGACAAGCTTAAATCCTTAGCGGATTGTCTGGCCGATCTTGAGCTTCATGTGAGTGCAGAGCGCCGCAAACTTCATGATGTTTTCGATCAACTCCAGGCCGAGTTGGTTCAGCGTTATAAGACAGGCAGAGCGTCGGTTGATCGGCTCCTGCAATGATGTCGAACCGGCCACCGGCCGGTTCTAAGCGACCCATTACCGGCTCTGTTGAGGTTGATGCCGAGTTGCTGGACCCACCGGCCGCTGCAGCAGGTGGATTATCGGGCGGCACTTCGAGCGGTCCGCCAGGCCCCACAAGTGCCCTCGATGCGGCCGAGCACCTCATCACGGAACGGGCCCGGGTTCTGGGCGAATTCATACGAGAACAGCGCCGAGTGGCCAGGCTTTCTTTGCGCAAGCTCAGCGATATGGCGGAGATTTCGAATCCCTATCTCAGCCAGATCGAACGGGGTTTACGAAAGCCGTCGGCAGAGATTCTTCAGCAGTTGGCCCGTGCGCTGCGAATTTCGGCGGAGACGCTGTACGTTCAGGCCGGGATTCTCGACGAGCGCCACGAAAAAGCCGATTTGGCCAAAGCGATTTGGGATGATGCGACACTCTCGGAGTCGCAAAAACGTGCGTTAATCCAGGTCATGCGTTCCTTTCAGGCGGAAAACCGGGCAGCCTCGGAAGCTGCGGCAGTTGCTGCCAACAAATAACCACTACGGCCTGGCGTTGAGCTTGGACCGTGAGGGGTCACCGGCTCTTCTCACTCATCAACCTAAAACCACTATGGGTGGTCGAAAAGGTCACATGTCTCGGAATGTCTGAGCATCACTTAATGTTCTTCCCTCTGCCATGAATGTTGCTGTCCTTTCTCTTCACACCTCGCCGCTAGCGCAACCGGGCACCGGCGATGGTGGCGGAATGAACGTGTACGTGCGCGAGTTGGCAACGGCGCTGGCCAGAGCGGGCGTCAC
>JAYUVJ010000319.1:0-2412 GCA_043754155.1 Acidimicrobiia bacterium | reverse complement strand
CCAGCGGGTCCCTTGGCACGCACCACGAACTCGTAGACGCGACCTGGCTCCAACGTGAGTCCTTGTACCGAAGCAGACTCAACGTCCCCCACGTCTCGCCATGAGGGAACTGTTACGAAGCTTCCTGCAGAGACTATGGCCACATCATAGCTTGTTGCACCCTGAACCTTTTTCCATGCGCCGTATAAACTTGATCCCGGCGGAATCTCGTCAACGTCCCTGTCAAGGATGGCCTCTGGCGGATACGTATCGATGACGTTCGTTGGAACACCGATTGGCGAGTTGCGCATTTGATAGAGGTAGCCATCTGCGACTGTTACCAAGATCTCGTCGAACCCATCGCCGTTGACATCACCGAACACGGCCTCGCCTACCGGAGCATCGAAGTTGTAGGAAAAATCTAGGGAAGACGAACAGGGATCGATGCCATACAGGTGACCATCGGTGGATCCAACAACAGCCGTTGGGCGCCCCTTCCCCGTTAAGTCGCGCAGGACCGTGACATCACCAAGTTGCCCTTGGATCACGTTGGCAGCTTGGGCGCTTACCGCATCAGCGAATAGCTTTCCTCCGGCCAGATAGATAGAAGAAGTTTTTCCCACCTCCCCCTCTGCAAATGACACGAGCTTTAGAACCATCGGATTAACCAGAGAACTTTGAAGAAGGACTTTCACACCTGAACACGTCGCCACAGCACCCGAGGGCTGTGGCCTGTCCTCATCCGCACTCGTCCACACCAAGCTCGTTAGATCGTGAGAAAATGTCCTGTTCGCAAAAATGCCGCCGCTGACCGTTACCTCAGACAACCCGCCGTTCACAAAGTCGGCCACGATAGGCGTGAAGTAAGCCAAGAAATCTGATTGCGAGAAAAGGATCTTCCCATCGGTGCCAGACCGGACTCGTAGATTGTTAAGTACGCTAACAACATCCGTGATGCCATCACCATCCCAATCCTCGGCCGCGAAAGGGCGTATTCCAGAAAGCAACACCTCTCCAGCGGTACTCCAGATCTGGGAACCGTTGACACCCGAGAGTGCGCGCAACGAAACATCCAGTCTTGGACCAAGCGTTTGCAGCAACAGATCAGGCGTAGAATCCAAGTTGATTTTGCCTGGAACGACATCGTAGACCGGCTGTTCGGTCGGCACGTCCCAAAGTACGCTTCCATCCCCGCGGACCGCGCTCACCTTGTATACGGGCGGGGAGTTTGGTGAGGTCAAAACCGATCTGGTGCATGCGATCCCAGGATTTTTACCGTCTAGTCCGGCAATCAATGTAGGGGACGACGCGTAGGGTAAAGACCAAACGGGGATGGGAGGAACCGTGTTTGTAGCCTCCCCAGGATCGATCCTCAAAAGCTCACCTCGGCTGTCTCGAACCACTACCGAACTGAGCGCACTCTTCTGATCAAATGACGTAATCACTGGAGACGTGCCAGGACCGCCGGAAAGCGAGCTGTATCCACCGGTACGAATGCCGAAACGTCCCACGGCCACGTTTTCGTTTGTGGCTAGCAGATCTTTGTTGAGAAGAACCATGAAGCCATCGCTGCGTGCCACTGCGATGCCTGGGCTAGATAGTGCTCCAAACAACCAAGCTTGTTTAATCCGCGAATCAGGCGGCATTGCATATCGCGCCAAAAATTTAGGTGGGGTTGATGCCAACGAGAAGGACGAAAGAACATTGGCGTTGGCTGCGTTGAGGGTAACGACCACAGGGCCTTCTTCGGTGCCACTGGGAACGAGCGATATGAGCCTTTTCGACGCACCCGTGACCCGCGCCCGATTCCAATCTGTAAAGGTCGCTGGCGTCTCGCCCAAAAGTCTCCAAACGGACGCAATTCCCTGCGGTCCTGCGTTGGCCCCCAAAGACCAGGCAGTAATCGAGGGTTCATCGTCCTCCGTCACAACCAGCGAACCAGCTCGACCGGCGGACGGAACAGTTCCAACGGGTCGCTGCCCCGGAATGGTCTTCGCAATGGCCCCGGTCTTCGCGTCAAGAATCAGGGTGCTCCATACGCCCTCAACCTTCGCCCCAACGACGATACTTATGTTCGTCGAGCCGTCCAGGCTTGCAAGTAGTTCAGGCGGAAACATAGCGTCGCCATTCTCCAAGGGGGCCACCCTCCGACGCCACAAAAACGAGACTTTTGGCGTTGGATCCTCTGAAAGGGTAAACACCAAGACCTCCCTATCTCCGCTCGTTCCTTGAACATCGTTCCGCCAACAAATAAGTTCATCACCAGCGTTGCCATCGACGTTTTTCGCCTCGCACAAAGAAAAAGAAATGCGGTTGTCGATCGGATCCGTAGTAGTTCGGTGCGCCCCGAGGCGATGGCCAGGGCCAACAGCGGCTCCACCGCGGGGGTCATCGGGGTGTCCGAAAGCCAGACCGTGTCGAAGCGGCGCGCCT
>JAYUVJ010000318.1:0-3987 GCA_043754155.1 Acidimicrobiia bacterium | reverse complement strand
GGCCCGGTGCGTTGTGGTTAGTGCCGTTTCAAACGCCTTTTCTGGGTTTGGGTGAACTTCTCTTTGCGTGGGTTGAATTTGCGTGGGTTGAACTTGCCTGGGTTGAATTTGCGTGGGTTGACTTTGCGTGGGTTGAACTTGTGCGCGGGTGGCGATGCCCTGTTGCCGGAGTAAGAGGGCTGAAGCTGAGGGCGACGAATTCGTTTGCGTAGTTGAAGCTGCGTTTTGGCGGGAGAGCGTGGCGCTGGGAACTGTCGATCGAGGCCGTGAATTTTCTGCGGTCCAAGCCTGGTCAAAAGCCAAGTTGGTGGAACGGCTGGCAATCACGAGCCCAGTCTTTGGCATCTCGGCTTCGGTGTCAGAAAGATGCGCTGATAGTGGCTGAGCCCGGATACTCGCAAGGGTGCTTGCAATCGGGTCTGCAACTGTCAGAACATTCCCCACAGCACCGCCCAGAACATTCCCTGCAGCCCCTCCCGCTACCTCGGTGGAGCCAGCTCCCGAGCGTGAAGGGGTGGGCGAAGTGTTGGTGTTTAGCGGGAGAACCACGAGGCTCTGCTCAACTATTGGTTCATCACCCACGCGCTGGGCAACTAAAGCGACCGCCGTCCAACCAAGCGATGTTGCCGCAACAGTTCCTGCCGCCCAAATGGACGCGAAAAAGAGACGAGTCTGCACTGCCCTCAGTCTTACAGGGCTGGTTCGCAGTTGGGCTAATTCAACCCTAAATCCTTGTCGATGCATTACTCCCCGCACCAAAGCGCATTCTCTCGAGAACGCGCTTACCCTTGCCGGATGGCCACCGTGACCCTAATTGAAGACGACCCTCGGATTCGTGAGGCATTAGTTCGTGCGCTTAGTAATAGAGGGCACGTGGTGACAGAAATGTCTCGTGGTTTTCCTGGATTGGATTCCATTATCACTTCGCCGCCCGATGTTGTGGTTCTGGATCTAGGTTTGCCCGATATTGACGGGCGTCAACTCCTGATCGAATTGAGGAAAGTTTCTGATGTCCCGGTCATTGTGGCTACGGCGCGTGACGATGATCAAGAAGTCGTGGCAACGCTCCTCGCCGGTGCCGACGATTATGTGATTAAGCCCTTTAGCGCCGAGCAGCTAGACGCGCGTATTGTGGCGCTGCTGCGGAGATCTCGTTCGGTTGAGGGAGTGCCCATTATTGAGGTTGGCGGGTTGCGTATTGACCCTCGTCACCATGATGTGCAACTTGATGGTGTTTCGATTGAATTCACGCGCAAAGAGTTTGAGTTGCTTGCGTATTTGGCTTCTCGTCCAGGAGAAGTAGTGGGAAAGCCCGAGTTGCTTGCAGAAGTATGGCGACAGCCTTGGGGCGGCAGTGACAAGACCGTGGACGTCCATCTTTCTTGGGTCCGTCGCAAGTTGGGCGAATCGGCGTTGGAGCCAAAATATCTTCGTGCGGTTAGAGGAGTTGGGGTGAAGCTAGTGGACCCCTACCAGTGAAGACCAGTAAAGCCCAGTAAAGCCCAGTAAAGCCCGTGACGCTAGTGAATTCAGTGAAGCCAGTAGACCCCTACCAGTGAAGCCATGAGCCCAGTAAAGCCAGTGAAGCTAGTGAAGCCAATGAATTCAGTGAAGCCAGCGAAAAACGTGAAAGCACCGTGAAAGCCCTGTGAGACTCCTGTGAGAGCCTTATGAGACTACGCCTGGCTTTGGTAATGCTCGCCACAACGTCGCTGGTGGTCTTGTCGTTGCTTATTCCATTGGCCAAAGCGGTGAGCACTATTCCTCGTGACCGGGCAATCTCCAACGCCGAGCTCACTTCGCAGGCTCTGCTCCGGGCTATTGGGGCAGTTCGCGATCCGGTTCTATTGGCTCGCGTGGTGGATCAAACCAACGATCTCAACGGAGGTAACGTGTCGCTGCTTCTTCCCGATGGAACCCGCTTGGGTGCCTCATTTGCGATGAGCGACGCGGTGCAAAAAGCGTTGCAGGGCCGATCGTTCAACGCGAGAATTCCAGGCGGGGTCGAGGTGCTCACCTCGGCATTTGTCGTCGACGGTACAGCGGTGGTTCGTGTGGGGGTAACGGATACGACGTTGCGCCGCGGAGTGCGAACTGCTTGGGGGATTCTGTTTGGGCTGGGCGTACTGTTGGTGCTGCTGGCGGTTACCGTTTCGGATCGGTTGGCTCGCTCGATTGTGAAACCCATCACCGCCTTGGCCGCCACAACTCGTTCACTAGAGCAAGGCGATCTTGATGCACGGGTTACCCTGGCTGGCCCGCCCGAAGTACGCGAAGTTGGCTATACCTTGAATCTTTTGGCCGACCGAATCCGGCAACTGTTGGTAAGCGAACGTGAAGCAATCGCCGATCTCTCTCATCGGCTTCGCACCCCAATTACCGCGCTTCGATTGAATGCAGAGGGTTTGAGTGATCCTGATGAGGCACAGCGAATCACCGCCGATGTCGAAGAACTTACCGTTGCCGTTGACGCACTCATCCGCTCGGCCCGTGCGCCCATGAGCACCGCAGCATCGTCGTGTGATCTTACCAAAGTAGTACGTGAACGGGGTACTTTTTGGAAGCCACTTGCAGAAGAGCAGGGCCGTGGCCTTCGGGTGAGTGCCTTCGATGGACCGCTGTGGGTTCCGGTTTCAGAAGACGGCCTTGAGGCGGCAATCGACGCGTTAATCGGGAATGTATTCGCACATACCGACGAGGGCGTTGCATTTTCTCTCAACGCTACTCAGCAACGAGATCGAGCTGTTCTCTACGTTGAAGACGATGGCACGGGTCTTGAGGAACACAGTGATGTTCGCGGGGTAAGTGGTTCGGGCTCAACGGGGCTCGGGCTTTCGATCGTGCGTTCAACGGTTGAGTCTGTGGGAGGCGCGTTCACCCTCGCCAAGTCGCGAACCGGCGGCACACGTGTGGCTTTGGAATTCCCAATCATTCGGCTTCGCTAGCGTCCCGAACGGTCAGGTTTCGCTAGCTCCCGAACGGTCAGGTTTCGCTAGCTCCCGAACTGTTCGCCTTGTCTGGTCCATCCCGGCCCGACCTGGTCTATCTCGATCCGGGCCGTTTTGCCATGGGTTTGCCACGGGTTTTCACGGGTTTGCCACGGGTTTGCCACGGGTTTTCACGGGTTTGCCACGATGGGCCTAGTGGCTTAGCTTTGCAGGCGCTGCGTTGAGCGGCTATCCACGCAAGAACGAGGGAATGTTAGATGCCGGTTTTACCATCACGGATTGATCCCCGATCGGCCGATTTCGTCGCGAATTACACGGCCATGGATGCCTTGCTTTTGAACGCTATGGCCGAGCAAGAGAAAGCGCTTACGGCTGGTGGCGAGAGCTACATCAAGCGTCATAAAGAACGCGGCAAAATGTTGGTACGTGAACGTATCGAATTGTTGGTTGATCCCGATACGCCGCTCCTTGAAGTACACGCGCTGGCCGCATGGGGTACGGGCGACCCGATTGGTGGCGGCAGTGTGCACTGCATTGGTTTGATTCACGGGGTTGAGTGCTTTATCTCGGGTACGGATATGACTGTTCGCGGTGGCGCCTCGAATCCGTCGAGCGTGAAGAAAAGCTTGCGCGGTATGGAGATTGCCATTCGGAACCGCATGCCCTACATCTCCCTTACAGAATCTGCTGGAGCGGATCTTCCCCGTCAGGCCGATATTTTTGTGCCTGGTGGCGCATCGTTCAAAATGCTTACCCAAATGTCGGCGGCAGGCATACCAACGATCTCCATCGTGTTTGGTCCGTCAACGGCCGGTGGTGCCTACACGCCGGGTATGAGTGACTATGTGGTGATGGTGAAGGGCCGTGCTCAGGTGTTCTTGGGGGGGCCGCCGCTGGTGAAGATGGCGATCAACGAGGATGCCAACGAAGAAGATTTGGGCGGTGCCGACATGCACTCAAGGGTAAGTGGACTTAGTGACTATCTTGCAGTTGATGAGGTTGATGCGTTGCGGATTGGCCGAGAAATCGTTGAGCACCT
>JAYUVJ010000317.1:0-3665 GCA_043754155.1 Acidimicrobiia bacterium | reverse complement strand
CTGTCCAACGCTGTCAGCGACCAAGGTCAAGCTCGGTTCGCCAGCGTCGACCCAGTCCTCGAAGGCCATGCGAACGCCTCCGGTGAAAAGGTTCGCGATGACAATGTGCGTCGGGGGTGGTGACCACGGAAGCCAAACCGTTTGAGATCAAGCTCCGTTTCGGCCCTCTGTTTTCGAAGCGGGATCCTTTCGACGAGAACGGAAACTCCCAATGCCTGCCAGCCGACGAGTGGTCCGTCACCAGTGGCCTATCGTCGGAAGTTCCCGTACAAACCGAAAGATTTTCGATCCGGACAGCACCGGTTCGGAACACTTTTCGAGCCCGACGTAAGGCGTCACATTCTGCCCGATCCCTCGCGAATGCTCAAACACGTCAAAGGTTTTTGGAAATTTGCAATCAGCGCAACCAAGCAGAACTTAGGATCAAAAAATGGATATTGGTGTGGTGTTGCAAACGAATCCTCCTTCCTCTCGGGTGGTGGATTTAGCGAAGCGGGCTGAGACGTATGGATTCAGCCATATTTGGACGTTCGATTCACACATCCTTTGGCAAGAGCCCTATGTGATTTACAGCCAAATTTTGGCGGAGACTCGCAAGGTGATCGTGGGGCCGATGGTCACCAATCCGGCGACGCGTGACTGGACGGTTACCGCATCGGTGTTTGCGACGCTCAACGAGATGTATGGCAACCGAACGGTGTGCGGGATTGGCCGTGGTGATTCGGCCGTGCGCGTTACCAACGGCGCGCCGGTTGGGCTCAAAGAAATCCGGGATTCGATTCAGGTCATTCGTGAGCTGGGTAACGGTCGCAGCGTTGATTACAAGGGCTCGGCAATTCGGTTCCCTTGGGCCTCGAAAAGTGAGTTGGAGATTTGGCTTGCCGCGTATGGGCCAAAGATGTTGGCGATGACGGGCGAGGTGGCCGATGGCTTTATTTTGCAGTTGGCCGATACTGATATCGCAGCGTGGACCATCAAGGCGGTGCGGGAAGCCGCGGAGCGAGTCGGCCGCGACCCTAACGAGGTCACCATCTGTATTGCCGCCCCGGCGTATGTGACCGACGGGTCGCCGGAACATCTGGCCTACGCCCGGGAGCAGTGCCGATGGTTTGGAGGCATGGTGGGTAATCACGTCGCCGATATCGTTGGCCGTTACGGGACCGGGGAAGATGGCGTAAGCCCAGTGCCCCAAGCGCTCACCGATTACATCAAAGGCCGCAACGGTTATGACTACAACGAGCATGGCAAAGCCGGAAACACTCACACCACCTTTGTGCCCGACGAAATTGTTGATCGGTTCTGCATCATTGGCCCGGTAGAGCACCAGATCGCTCGAATTCATGAGCTCAAGGAAATCGGCTGCGACCAATACGCGGTCTATCTGCAGCACGACGATATGGATGGAACTCTCGCCGCGTACGGCAACAAGGTGATTCCAGCCATCCACGCCGCGGGCCGAGCCAAAGACTGAGCCCGCCAAAGACTGAGCGGGCCAAAGACTGAGCGAGCTGAGCCCTGAGTGAGGACCCAGCTCAAACCGGAATTCACAAGTGCGGAAAACGCAAGAGCATTCTTCACTCGATCGATATTCTCGAGACGGGGAGCATCGATGAAACCTGGACGAACTAAGTTGAGCGACTGATGTCGACCGGAAGTATGCAAAGAGCGAGAAGAACACAACAGGTTCGAAAATTTGGTCTCGGAGCTTTAGGGATCGCGTTATTTGCTGCGTTGTGGGAGGGATACAAGGCGCTGGGTACTGCGTTAAACGACAAGCTGCTGGGTTTCAAGCTTCCGGCCCGAACCGATGATGCCTCGATGCCGCATCTCTCAACCATCTTGTCGGCGTTCGGCAAGAAGGAAGTTAAGGGTCGAAGCGGTACTGTTTTTGACTCGGTGGTGAGCGGAACCTGGCTGACGTTTCGTTTGGCCGTTGTGGGTTTCGTGATAGGCGCACTGGTTGGTGTTGGTCTGGCCGTTGTGATGCAGCGTTTCAAGCTGGTTGAGCGGGCCTGGTTGCCCTACGTGGTGTTGAGTCAAACGGTCCCGTTGATTGCCCTGGCCCCGTTGATCGTGGCTTGGGGTGGACGAATCAAGATCGGTGGCTCGGCGATTCAACCGTGGATGGTGGTCTCGGCCATGGCTGCATACCTGTCGTTCTTCCCGATCGCCGTTGGTGCGCTCAAAGGTTTGCAGTCACCAAAACCTCACTCGCTCGAGCTCATGGATTCCTACGCAGCGTCGTCATTTCAAACGTTGGTAAAGCTGCGCCTGCCCAGTGCCATGCCGTTTTTGATTCCCGCGCTCAAGCTGGGTGCTGCAGCCAGTGTCGTTGGTGCGGTGGTTTCGGAGATCTCGTTAGGAAAAAGCGGTGGTATCGGCCGATTGATCCTCAACTACTTCCAAAAAGCCACCGGCGATCCATCCCGAGTGTTCACGGCCTTTGCTGGAGCGGCCGTCCTCGGCTTACTCGTCGCCGGGCTTATTGGCTCTTTCGAGCGATACGTTATGCGGAACTACCCAAAGGACCAAACGGCATGAACGGGGAACCTCGAAGAACTGGTTGTGTTAGGCCGAAGCACCCGGAGCGACGAGCGCACATCGCGGGCCCGACAATTGTTGGCCTGTTGACTGTCTGTACACATATGAAAATAGTGAGTCCGCAATGAGCAACGAAACCATGGCATCTTCTGTAACCGTGAGTGAGGTGAGCAAGTCGTTCAATGCCGGCAAATCCAATCACGTTGATGCACTTGTTGACGTTTCGCTCGTCGTCAAGCCCGGTGAGTTTGTGTCGCTTATCGGCCCATCGGGCTGCGGAAAAAGTACCCTGCTGCGACTTATCGCTGATCTCACTCAACCAACGGGCGGCTCGATCACAATAAACGGCAAGCCAGCCAAACAGGCGCGGTTGGATCAGGACTACGGCATGGCCTTCCAACAGGCCGGGCTGTTTGATTGGCGCAAAGTGGCCCGCAACGTTGAATTGCCACTAGAGCTACGCGGATGGGACAAAACGAAACGCAAAGCCCGGGCTATGGAAATGTTGGAATTGGTAAAGCTTCCCGATTTTGCAAATCACTATCCCTGGGAACTTTCCGGTGGCATGCAACAACGCGTGGCCATCGCCCGCGCATTAGCCATTGACCCGCCGTTGTTGCTCATGGACGAACCGTTTGGTGCGCTCGATGAGATGACCCGGGAACATATGCAAGCTGAGCTAACTCGCATTTGTGCGGCGACCGGCAAAACCGTGATCTTCGTGACGCACTCGATTCCCGAAGCGGTTTACCTCTCTGATCGAGTCGTGGTTATGTCGCCAAGGCCCGGCAAGATTGTGAAGATCGTCGACGTGAATCTGGGTGATCGAACCGGTCACGAAACCCGTGAGCGGAGCGAGTTCTTCACCAAGGTAACCGA
This sequence comes from Acidimicrobiia bacterium, assembly GCA_043754155.1. GTDB lineage: Bacteria > Actinomycetota > Acidimicrobiia > Acidimicrobiales > JANYDT01 > JANMZO01. Next base: position 245 of record JAYUVJ010000317.1, on the reverse strand, counting down.
AGTTCGCGAAGCACTTCGAGGTATCGAAGCCGCCCATGCGCACGGCGTGGATGATCGCTGATGTCTGAGCTCGGGGCTGAACTCGGGGCTCGTCGAAATTCGCCAGGAACGTCAAAGCGAATGGGGGCAGTGGTGAAGGCTCGCCTCGCCCAAATCCTTCCGCCCTTGGCGTGGGGTGCGATGTTTCTGTTGGCGTGGGAGCGATTCGTTATCTGGCGCAACATCAAACCGTTCCTGTTACCCGC
>JAYUVJ010000316.1:0-8188 GCA_043754155.1 Acidimicrobiia bacterium | reverse complement strand
TTTAATGCAAATGGATCCGTCAATTTCGACGAAGCCGCCAAACTGGCGAAGTGGCTGGTTGCGAATGGCAACGACGGCTTGGTGATCGCCGGTACCACCGGAGAATCGCCGACTTTGACCGATCAGGAGCAATTCGATCTCATCAGGTGCGTTTGCGAGGCAGTCACCGTCCCAGTGATTGCAGGAGCCGGTTCCAATGACACTCCGCACGCTATTTCCTTGACCACGGCGATGGCCTCGTTGGGAGCGGCAGGAGTCTTGAGCGTTACGCCGTATTACAACCGTCCGTCGCAAGCCGGAATCGCCGCGCACTTCGCTGCGGTGGCCAGGTCCACGGAGTTGCCAGTGATTCTCTATGACATTCCCGTCCGCACCGGCCGAAAGATCGACAACGCCACGTTGATTCAGCTTGCTTTGGACCACTCGAACGTTATTGCTGTGAAAGATGCAGCGAATGACGTGTCTTCGTCGGCCACGCTTATGGCTCACGCACCTTCGGGTTTTGAGCTCATTAGCGGAAATGACAACCAGACCTTGCCGTTGATGTCGATCGGGTGCTCGGCGGTGATCGGTGTGGCAACGCACTGGTCGGGCACAGAGCACAAAGAGATGATTACAGCTTTTAAGAAGGGTGATGTTGATCGAGCGAGACACCTTAATGCACGACTTTTGGAGTCCTACGTTTTCGAAGGCAGCGATTCCACCCCAAACCCTCAGCCAACAAAGGCAATGATGCGCACGCTAGGTCACAACGTCGGTTTCTGTCGTCCCCCAATGGACGGTGAACCGGCTGATCTTGAAGCCCGCGCCGCGTCCGTTTGGACCAACCTGCGCGCTAGCGCATGAGCAACAACCGTCGACCTGCAGGAAACCAGGGCGCACCGCAGCGTCCTCAGTCGCAACAAGCGCAACGTCCTCCAGCACAACAAAACCGCGGAGACGGTTCAGCCAATTCGGAGAACCTTCCCAAGGTCGGTGCTGCAGCCAAGGGTGCAGTCCGTGTCGTCTTCCTAGGTGGTTTGGGCGAGATCGGCCGCAACTGTTGTGCCATCGAAGTCGAGGGGCGCATCATGCTCGTCGACGTTGGGCTCATGTTCCCCGAAGAGGATATGCCTGGCGTTGATCTTGTTCTACCCGACTTTACGTACCTGCGTGACAACGCCGATCGTATTGAGGGGGCCATCCTCACCCACGGACACGAAGACCATGTGGGTGGCCTCTCGTACCTGCTTCGTGACATCTCGTTCCCGTTGTACGCCACGCAGCTCACGCTCAATATGGCTCGAGGTCGTATTGAAGAAGCGGGGCTGGTGGGGCGAACCAGTTTTAACCCAGTAGCTGATGGCGAGCGTCGAATGATCGGCCCTTTCGATGTGGAGTTCATTCCCGTCGCTCACTCGGTTCCGGATTCTCTCGGCGTGGCGTTCCACACTCCCCAAGGAGTTATCTACCACTCGGGTGACTTCAAGATTGACCTTACGCCTATCGACGGTCGCACGACCGATTTGGCCCGCATCGGCGCGATCGCCAAGGAATCCGGCATTCGCTTACTCATGGCCGACTCCACGAACGCGGAATCCGACGGGTTCACCGATTCCGAGAAGGTCATTGGCAAGAACCTTCGCGACATCATCCGGGACAACCAAGGCAAGCGCATCATCGTCGGCTGCTTTGCCTCGCACATTCACCGTGTGCAGCAGGTAATCGAAGCTGCTGTTCACTCCGGCCGCAAAGTAACGACGTTGGGCCGCTCGATGCGTCGCAATATACAGATCGCTCGTGAAATGGGCAAGCTTGATATCTCCGATGATGCCCTCTTCGATATCGAAAAGATCGGTGATTACGACCCAGCCAAGGTGCTAATTCTGTCCACCGGATCCCAAGGAGAGCCCATGAGTGCGTTGTCGCTTATGGCTGCAGGTGAAAACCGGTTCATCCATATTGGAAAGAACGATCTGGTTCTGCTTTCGTCGCACGCCATTCCCGGCAACGAGACCTCTGTTGGTAAGGTTATTGACGGTCTCACCCGCCTCGGGGCTGATGTGATTCACTCCGGGCTAGCCAAGGTGCACGTGAGTGGTCATGCCAAGCGTGGCGAGTTGAAGACGTTGCTCAACGTGGCGAAACCAAAGTACTTCATTCCCATCCACGGGGAGTTCCGCCACCTAACCCACCACACTCGGTTGGCCATGGAAATGGGCGTTGCCGCAGGCAATATCTTGTTGTGCGAAGACGGCGACTCCGTTGAACTGACCGATACAGGCATCGACTTTGGGCCTACAGTTCCAGCTGGTTACCTGTACGTGGATGGCATCGTGGGCGACGTGGGTAACGGTGTTCTCCGTGACCGCAAGGTGCTCTCCAACGAGGGTGTAGTTGTGGTGATCACCACCATTGACGAACGCAACGGCGAAATTGTTACCGGCCCGGAGATCATTACTCGCGGATGGGTCTACGCGCCTGAAGCCGAAGCGCTGCTTGACGAAGCGTCAGCCTTTATCGGCAAGGCACTACGCCAAGCCATTGCCGACGGTGCTCGTGATCATGAAGCAATGAAGCGAATTGTTCGTCAGTCAACGGGCAAGTTTGTAAGCGAACGTACTCGTCGACGCCCCATGATTGTCCCGGTCGTTATCGAGGTTTAAATTCGTTGGGGGATGCGGCAAGAAGCGGGCGAGCCTGCGTTATGCCTGCCTAGAGGCAGAGTAGAGGCTTTACGTGGGCGACGCCGGCCTTGTTAGCTGCGGCGAGCGGGGCGAATCGTGCCTTGAGTGATGCTAGGTCGACTAGGCCACTAGAGAGGGCAGAATCAAGCAGTTGCTGGGCTTTTGCTGGCCGGGCGTCGCTCATAAGAAGATCAATGGTGGTTCGGACAGGATTGGTCATTGTTACCCCGGATTCATGGCGGATGAGGTCGCTGGGTTCCAAATCTCGTCGACGCATGACCATGCCGAGAGGATTCGGATGTCGTGTACCGGCTGCGGCCAAAAGGTAAGGGCTGCCAATGCGCTCGAATCCGGGAAAGCCCAGGAAGGCAGCTGCCGTGCGGTGCGAGAGCGAGGCCGGGTACAGTCTGTCGGCACTCACGAGCCAAGCCGCGACTGCCCGTTGTTCCCAAGTGCGCGCTGCTCCAGGAAAGGTGTAAATCCCGCGAGCCAGCAGGACTAGACGTTGGGAGGAAACTCTCCGATCAATTTGTCGTTCGGTAAACCCGGCGCCGAGCATCTGCCAACGCCCGATCGCTCCGTATTGCCGTTCAACCAGTTCCGCCAGGTGTACGTGAATGCTCATGGATAAACATGAAATACCATGAAAGCTCGATTGTCAACAGAAAAACATGAAATGCATTGAAAAATCTTCTAATCCCACTTCGAACAGGTCGACGAACGAGACCCGAGTGGTGGTTATTCCCCCGGTCTGAAGGGTTCGCTCCTGAGCTGATTTCCCGGTATTGCTGGCAACTGGGGGGAGTCGCTGCTAACGTCTGCGTTACTGTGGCAACAAAAGAGCGAACTTCCCCTCGCTCTGGTGCCTCCTCTACGCGTTCTACGACGTCAGCCAGGGCAACCGGAGCTTCTTCACGTTCAACGACCCCGCGCCCTACGGCAAGGTCTCGAACGGCCACTCGACCGCGTGCGCGTTCCCGATCCCGACGAGGGTTCTATGGGAACATGATTGCGTTCTTTCGAGAGCATCTGGGCCGCCAAGCTGATGACGTTTGGGGCTTGGTTCTCGTTGTCCTGGGGCTACTCACCGCGCTTGGCATCTTTTTTAACCGCACTGGGGTGTTTGGTCGAGCGGTTCGCTTAGTTACCACTGCGCTGTTGGGACGAGGCAGCATCGGGGTGCCACTGGCGTTCCTTGCCGTTGGTTGGGTGCTAATCCGAGGCCGGTCTCACGAAGAGCCTGTGCCCGTGGCTATCGGCTCGGCGTTTCTGATTGTTTCCGGCGCTGGGTTGTTACACGTTCGTCACGATTCGCTTCCCTGGAGCACTCCCGTATCGGTTCTACGCCAAGGCGGCGGGCTGCTGGGCATGGCTGTTGCCGAGCCGTTGGAGCGGGTGGTCGCGACGTGGGGAACCGTCATCATTTTAAGTGTGCTGTTTTTGATTGGCTGTTTGATCTTGTTGCGTATGCGAGTGCGCGACGCGTACTTCGCGACAGCCAACGGCATGGTTCCTGTCCGAGATGTCGCTGGGCGAGGGTTGCGTTCGCTTTTTGAACTTCGCGGACGGAACCACGACAACGAATACTACGAAGATGAGTACGACGACTACGGCGACTACGGCGATGGGGGTGTTAACGGCGATGAGATGCGAGCGCCACATATTGGCTCCCGGTGGGCTCGTCGTCGAACGTTGGCCCGGCCAGGTCGGTACGTTGAGGTCGAAGGGTTTACGGCGGACAGCACGGCTATAGCGCTTCGACCATCGCGCAAACGTGACGCGTATGCCCTCCCCGCCTACGATGATTTGTCTATTGATTCGGGTGCGTGGGCCGGCGAGGAAAGTGTTGGTGAAGAACCGCACGGTGCGTCGGCAAAGAAAAAACGAACCCGCAAGGGCAAGATTGTTGATGGAGAAGCCAAGGGGTGGCTGGGCGGAGAAGAGGCGCCTGATTTCATCGACCTTGCTGGCGCCGAGGATGCTTCGATTGCCGCAGCAACCGCGCCGCGTAAGCCTGTGTCAATCACCCTGCCTCCGGAACCGGTTTGGACCGAAGAACAGCCGACGCTGCAAAACCAGCCGTTGCCTGGGCTAGGGGAACGCGTCCCGGAAATCGTATGGAAATTGCCTCCACGTTCCCTCCTGAAAAAGGGCAAAGTTACGCCGATTGACACCAAAGTGATCGAAGCAGGCGGACGGACGTTGGAAGAAGCACTTGCCGCGCATGGAGTGGAAACACGTTTGATTGGTATGACCGTTGGGCCGACGGTTACGCGTTACGAATTGGAGCTTGCACCGGGTGTCAAAGTGGCCAAGGTGACGGCGCTTCATAAAGACATTGCCTATGCCATGGCGACCGCCGACGTGCGTATGTTGGCCCCGATCCCTGGAAAGTCGGCTATCGGGGTGGAATGTCCGAATGCGCAACGCCAGTTGGTCGCCGTGGGTGACGTGCTCAATACCCCGCAAGCCAAAGAGTTTCCTGGCCCGCTTTCGGTAGCCATCGGGCGCGATATCGACGGCAAACCGGTCATGGTCGACTTGGCGAAGATGCCCCACGTATTGGTAGCCGGCACAACGGGTTCAGGTAAATCGAGCTGTATTAACTCGCTGTTGACCTCAATTCTTATGCGTTCAACGCCCGATGAAGTACGGATGATTCTGATTGACCCCAAAATGGTGGAGCTCAGCCAGTACAACGGATTGCCCCACCTTCTAACCCAGGTGGTCACCAACCCCAAGAAGGCTGCCAGCGCATTGCAGTGGGCCGTTGACGAGATGGAAAAACGCTACGAGCTGCTAGCCCGTTTGGGTTTTCGTGACATCACTGGCTACAACGCCGCCGTCGCCCGTGGTGAGCTCAGTGATCCGTACGCAGATGATCCGGCGCACGGCATAGGCATCGCCAACAAAGAGACTCACGACAAAATGAGCATGATCCTCATCGTGGTTGACGAACTCGCCGACTTGATGATGGTTGCTGCGCGCGACGTTGAAGAATCGATCTGCCGTATCGCTCAAAAGGCTCGTGCTGTAGGTATCCACTTGGTTATTGCCACGCAGCGACCCAGCGTGAACGTGATCACCGGATTGATTAAGGCCAACGTCCCCAGCCGGTTTGCCTTTGCCGTAAGTTCACTTACTGATTCGCGAGTTATTCTTGATCAACCCGGGGCCGAGCGTCTTATTGGTCAGGGTGACATGTTGATGCTGACGGTATCTTCGAATATCGCGCAGCGTGTCCAGGGCAACTTTGTCTCGGAAGAAGAAATTCGAGCGGTTGTAGCGTTCTGGAAAAAGCAGACGCAGCAAGCTGTGCAAGCTCTGCGGGGTGTAGACGCCGGTAATGAACTTGGCGCCACAACGGCAACCAGTGGGTTTGTTGATTTCACGTCTGATGGCGGAGTCGACCGAATCGAATCGGCCACGCCAAAGATGATTGGTGGCACGCAGGGTGCGTTTGCGTACGGCGGCGTGAGCGAACTATCGGGCTCTGCCCCGACAGCTGGTGGCGGCTTGTTGGGCGACGACGACGATGGTGATTCTGATGATCAACTCGATGCCGCCATGGAACTGATCGTACGTAGCCAATTGGGTTCAACCTCGATGCTGCAACGCAAACTGCGCGTTGGTTTTTCTCGTGCTGGGCGCATCATGGACCTTTTGGAAAACAAAGGTGTCGTGGGCCCGTCGACAGGGTCGAAAGCTCGCGAAGTGTTGATGACTGTTGAGGAACTCGAAGCGTTAATCAAGCGTAAGCAAGGCTAAGAAACACCTCGTTGAGTTTTTGGTTCCGCGCTGAGTTGTGTCTCGTGCTCGGCTTGTTGGCTCAGCTGTCCCGGCCGGTATTAGTTGCAACTACAGAGCGGGAGGGCCAGAAAGGACCGGGCCATCAGTGAAGTGGACGGTTACTTGGTTGTGCCCGAGGCCAGTGACAAGTTGACGCAACATTTGTGCCGTATTCGTTTCTGCTTTATCGAGCAGTTTTGAATCAACTGCCGCTTTGTGCAGTTTCGCTTCCGCAAGAACGAAAGCGTTGTTGTCGGTTTGCGAGGCATCGCCAAACGTCGAGCCGAGGCGATCAAAGAGACCTCGATCATGACGGACCACGGTGCTGGCTTTGAGATCGACATGAGCTTCGCCAAGCGTGGCGTGAGGAATCGTGATGGTTACCGCGCCAGTTTTCGGGTCGGTCGCAATACTGCGGGGGCCTATCGCGCCAAGATCCACTCCTGCGTCTACCGAGCCTTGGGCAAGTAGAACTACCCGTTCGCCGCGAATTGCCGAAGGTAGCCACTTTGCGTCCTTCTCGATATCGACCACGACTTGGAACTCGCCGCTTGCAGCTTGATAAGTGTGCATATCGCTAATCGCGGTAAGTAATGTAGGCCCGCTGCGATCTACTGTTCTAACGGCCAGCGGATTAAAGCGATTTACCAACATCGAAAGTAACGGACCGCCGACAACAAGCAACACGACTCCCATTGTCCCCAGTGCAAGCCATTTTCCAAAAGATCGACCGAGCGCAGTGCGAACGGGGGCATGATCTTTATCCGGTCGAGTATCGCTTCGCAGGGTGGCTCCGCTGGAGATCGGAGTGGCTTCAGCCCGTGGGCCTAAGTGATTTGAGCCAGCACCGTTGGTAGCGGTTGCCCGCCTGCTTGCCGTATCAATCGATGCGTTCGAGGCGTTGCTTGAGCTCAAGTTGTTAGCGATGGTCACGACATGCTCCTCCGCGGTTGAGGGGGCGCTCTGCCCTTGTTCCGTCTCTACTGGGAGCGCGAACTGCCAAGGTGAGTCGCGAGGTTTCTTCCCCGGAGGCCCAATTTCGATTGTGTCGTTGGTCGCATGCCGATCAAGGTTGCTGAGTGAATCTTGTTGAGTGAATCTTGTTGAGTGAATGGGTTCACCGAGACTGATCGTTCCGCTTCCCTGCACTAGCCTTGTCAAGTGGCACTTTATTGGGTTGAAACGTTGGGCTGCCCCAAAAACGAGGTGGATTCCCACAAATTAGTAGGAACCCTCTTAGCCGACGGCATGACCCTAGCTGCCTCGGCCGATGAAGCCGATCTTGTTGTAGTGAATACCTGCGCTTTCATTGAGTCGGCACGCCAGGAATCCATCGATACGGTGCTCAACCTTGCTGAGCGTCGCAAAGCCGGGGCGAAGATCGTCGTGACCGGTTGCATGGCCGAGCGATACGGTGACGAACTGCGCTCCGCCCTACCCGAGGTTGACGCGGTTGTGGGCTTTGGCGTGCCCGTTCATACAACCTCGGATCATTCGCATAGCCACGGTCACTCGGAGCGAAATGTTGGAACTCCCGTCTCTTTGGGACGCAAGCCGTTGTCTGGCGGTTCGGTGCACGTGCCTACCCTTGATTTGTTGAACCTTCCTAGGCCTAAGAGCACTTCACCTTGGGCGTACGTGAAAATCGCAGAAGGCTGCGACCGGAACTGTGGGTTTTGCGCCATTCCTTCGTTTCGCGGACCACAACGCAGCCGCACACCTGAGCAGATTTT
>JAYUVJ010000315.1:0-2160 GCA_043754155.1 Acidimicrobiia bacterium | reverse complement strand
GTTGGTTTGGCCCTCGCCGCGTGGATGACCCAGGGTGATCCAGGCATGGACATCTGGGGCATGGACGTCGCTCGCTACGGTGATTACGCCACCCTGGGCTATACGGCCGAAAAGGCCAAGGAGAACTATCAGCGCCGCTTCCGTATCCAGTTCCCCAACGAGGAACTGCCTGCGGGCCGTCCGCTGCACACCACTCCCGTGTATGGCCGCCAGACCGAAGCCAACGCCGTATGGGGCGCATCATTTGGATTGGAGTACCCTCTGTGGTTCCAGACGAAAGGTAAGGAGCCGGTCGAGGACGTTACGTTCTACCGATCTAACGCATTCCAAAACGTTAGTGAAGAGGTTCGTGCGGTGCGTGAAGGCGTTGGCCTTACCGAGATTTCCAACTTTGCCAAATACGAGGTTCGTGGTCCGGGTGCCGAGGCTTGGTTGCTCACGTTACTCACCAACAAGATGCCCAAGGTCGGCAAAATTGCGCTTACCGCGCTATTGAACCATCACGGCAAAATCGAAGGTGAATTCACCGTTGCTCGTTTGGCTGAGGATCACTTCTTCCTGTTTGGTTCGATGCCTGCGGAGATCCATCACTCACGTTGGTTCCTGCATCATCTACCTACCGATGGTTCGGTCACGTTCCAGGTTCGCGGTTTGGGCCTAACCGGCCTCTCCATCGCCGGCCCACACGCCCGCAAGGTGTTGGAAAAAGTTACCGACGCTGATGTTTCCAATGCCGCCTTCCCGTTCATGTCGTTCCGCAAGTTGGAATGCGGCATGGTCCCGGCGATGGTAGGCAGACTTACGTATTCCGGCGATCTTGGCTACGAGCTGTGGACGACACCTGAGTACCAAATGGCCTTGTTCGATCGCATAATGGCTGCCGGTGAAGAATTCGGTATTCGTTTGTTTGGTCTTCGCGCATTGCTTTCGCTGCGTTTGGAAAAGAGCTTCGGTACGTGGTTCCGCGAATACCGCCCTATCTACACGCCGCTCGAATCAGGTATCACCAGCTACGTGAAGCTTGATCATGATTTCATTGGGCGCGAGGCCTACGAAGCGGAAGTTGCCAAGGGCCCGGATCGTCTCCTGGTGACCTTCACGGTTGAGACCGGCACGGACGCGGAAGCAGCCGACGTGATTGGCGACGAGCCGGTATGGCATACCGGTGCTGACGGCGAAGCAAAGGTTGTCGGCTGGATCACGTCCGGCGGCTACGGCCACTTTGTTGGCAAGTCGATCGCCCTCGGCTATATTCCCGCTGCCCTGGCCACAGCAGGCACCGAAGGTTTCGAGATCGAATTGATAGGCGTACGTCGTGTCGCTCATCTGCAACTCGAACCCCTCCTCGACCCCGCCGGCCTCCGCATGCGCAGCTAACGCTCAGCCTCAGGAGGCAGGTAGGTTTCGACCTGAGTCGCGAATCTGGTTGTGTCTGCGTCAGCCAGAGCAAGTTTCAGGTCACGCAAATGGTTTTCATTCTCTTCGAGCAACCGCAAACCGGCTCGAACTACCTCGCTAATGGAACCATAGCGACCTTCTCGTACTAGCCGGTTGGCAAAGTCCACAAAGTGCTCCGAGAGTGACACTGACGTATTCCGAAAACTCATGGCAAACCATACCGGTTTTTGGTATTGGTTCGCAAGGACACCATGCTGCACTATGACGAGGATTACGACCGGATCGCCGCGATCACGAATCAACCAACCGAATGGATCGCACCACGAGGTTCGTTGTAGACCCCCTCAGCCTTCGTAGTCGTGGTTGATGAGGCCTGTTTGGGGTTTGTGGTAGTCGGCGTGGTCGGCTGAGTACCAGGCGTCGGTGGTGCGTAGGCCGGTTGGTTGGTCGAGGGTTCCGGCGCAGATCGAAAGCTTCTCTGGATGCGCTGCTGCTCGCCAAAACAACGATGATCCGCAGACCGAGCAAAATCCGTACTCGACGCCTTCAACCGGTGCGTACCAGCGAAGCGTCGCGTCGGATCCGAACACGACTACATCGGGATGCGCCGCTGTTGCCGCCATGTAGTGCCCGGTGATCCGTCGGCACCTGTCGCAGTGACAGTTGTACACATCGCGGAGTGCACCTTCCACTGCATAGCGAACTCCACCACACGCGCATTGCCCGGTTGCACTCATATTTCCAATGCTCCCATAGGTCAAG
>JAYUVJ010000314.1:0-11995 GCA_043754155.1 Acidimicrobiia bacterium | reverse complement strand
ATTGATCTTCGAGCACCGTTGCTTCCTGGTGCGGGAACCGCTGCGGCGTTGGAAGTGTTGCGCGCTCACGTCGCCGGCCCCGGCCCTGATCGTTGGTTGTCGCCCGATTTGCGAGCCGCCGAAGCGATGTTGCTCGACGGTTCGTTACTTGCTGCTGTTGAATCCGCTGTTGGAACTCTGGAGGTTTTGTAGTGCTTGGTGCTCGCCCCGTTCGTGCCGCTCGTGGAACTGATCTGAACTGTCTTGGTTGGCCGCAAGAGGCGGTGTATCGCATGATGCACAACAACCTTGATCCCGAGGTGGCCGAGCGTCCGGATGATCTGGTGGTGTACGGCGGAACCGGCCGCGCGGCACGCTCATGGGAAGCGTTCGACGCGATGGCACGTACACTTAGGACCCTCAAGGGCGACGAAACCATGCTGGTGCAATCCGGCAAACCCGTCGGTGTTTTTCGCACGCATGAATGGGCGCCAAGAGTGCTACTGGCCAATAGCAACCTGGTTCCCCAGTGGGGAAATTGGGACGAATTCCGTCGGCTCGAAAAGATGGGCCTCACCATGTACGGCCAGATGACCGCCGGATCGTGGATATACATTGGCACCCAAGGCATTCTGCAGGGCACCTATGAATGCTTCGCCGAAATTGGCCGACGTCGTTTCAACGGCACGTTGGCGGGCACCATCACGCTCACTGCAGGGCTGGGCGGTATGGGCGGTGCACAACCGCTTGCGGTGACCCTCAACGGTGGGGTAGCGCTGTGTATCGATGTTGACCACACCCGGGTGCAGCGTCGATTGGAGACTCGCTATCTTGACGAGTTAGCTGATTCGTTTGAAGACGCGGTGGCTCGCTGTGAAGTGGCTCGCAAGGAACGTCGTGCACTTTCAGTTGGCTTGGTGGGTAATGCTGCGGTGTTGTTTCCCAAATTGCTCGACATGAACTTTGCCGCTGATATCGTGACCGATCAAACCAGTGCCCATGATCCGCTCAGCTACATTCCCGCCGACCTCACCACCGAGGCGACCACGGAAATGGCTCGCAACGATCCGCAGGAGTTGATCCGTCGGTCGCGGTTGTCCATGGCAGCGCATTGTGCGGCCATGGTGGGATTTCAACGAGCCGGCGCTGAGGTGTTCGATTACGGCAACAGCCTACGGACCGAAGCCGAATTGGGTGGTTACGCCGATGCGTTTTCGTATCCCGGATTCCTCCCGGCCTACATTCGTCCGCTGTTCTGCGAGGGTAAGGGACCCTTTCGTTGGGTGGCACTGAGCGGCGATCCAGCCGACATTGCGGCAACCGATAAGGCAGTGCTGGAAGAGTTTCCCGATGATGAAGGACTGCATCGTTGGATTGATCTCGCGGGTAAACACGTGGCCTTCCAAGGACTACCTGCGCGCATATGTTGGCTCGGCTACGGTGAGCGGGCTCGCCTTGGTCTGCGGTTTAACGAAATGGTGCGCATGGGCCAACTGAAGGCTCCCATCGTGATTGGTCGCGATCATCTCGATTCAGGCTCCGTAGCTTCTCCGTATCGCGAAACCGAATCCATGCTTGATGGTTCCGATGCCATTGCCGATTGGCCACTGCTGAACGCGCTCGTCAACACCTCCAGTGGCGCCACGTGGGTAAGTATCCATCATGGTGGTGGTGTCGGTATTGGTCGCTCGATTCACGCCGGTATGGTTGCGCTGGCCGACGGTACCGAACTGGCCGATCAAAAACTCGAACGTGTACTTACTACTGATCCTGGTATGGGGGTGATTCGCCATGCCGATGCCGGTTACGAACGGGCCAATGAAGTAGCGGCGGAACGTGGCGTGCGTATTCCTATGACCGAAGGCAACTAGGCCGCTCCAATGCCTCGATCCTGTTTCGCCGTTATTCGCTGGGGCGGCGGGCTAGTTTCGGCTGGAGGTGGGAAGCTGGGATGGTCTCCCACCTCCACTCGAACGTTCAAAGGAATGTAGACAATGGCGATCCGTGAAATTCTGACCGTGGGGCACCCGATGCTTCGTGAACGGGCTCGGGACGTTTCGGTAGAAGCGCTCGCCGGTGCGGAAGTGCAGAAGGTGATCGACGATCTCATTGACACTATGCGCCATGCCAACGGTGCGGGTATTGCTGCGCCGCAAATCGGCGAGCCGCTGCGGATCACCACCATCGAGGTCAACAAGAACTCTCGCTATCCCTATAAGCCCATGATTCCCCTCACCATTGTGATCAACCCCGTCATCACCGTTCTCGATGATGAGATGGTGGAGATCAACGAGGGTTGCCTTTCGGTCCCAAACCTTCGAGGAACGGTGGCTCGACACGTAAACATCCGGGTCTCGTGGCTTGACCGAGAAGGCATTGCCCATGAAGAAATCAAACGTGGACTTACCGCTGGTACCTTTCAACACGAATGTGATCATCTCGACGGCTTGCTGTTCTTGGATCGAGTAACCGACACCACTACACTCACCACCTGGGAAAGTTTCGAACGATTCCATCGTGCCGCCTTTGTGGAGCGAATCACCGCCTTTGTGGAACGGGTTGGCTCCTAACATGAATCGGTCGTTGGCTCACCCCCTTAACGGCATCGAGCGAAAGCAGAATTGCGAAAACGGCCACGAGCCATGAGTTCGAGATTCCATTGCGAACTTGCCTGGCTGGGTGGAACATCGGCAACCGCCAACGTGTTAGTCGAGGTTGTAGGTGAACATATTGTTTCGACAAGTGCTGGAGTATTGTGTCCGCCGGATGCTGTGTCGTTACGTGGGCTTACCCTGCCCGGATTGGCTAACGCCCATAGTCATGCGTTCCACCGAGCATTGCGATCGCGGACCCAAGCCGGAACTGGTTCGTTCTGGACCTGGCGGGAGCAAATGTACGCCGTGGCCGCCAAGCTCAATCCTGATTCCTACTTCGCACTCACCCGCGCCGTGTTTGGCGAAATGGTGATGGCCGGTATCACTTCGGTCGGTGAATTTCACTACCTCCATCACGGTGCCCGTGGCGTTCCCTATGCCGACGCCAACGCCATGGGTCATGCGCTCACCGGCGCAGCCTCCGAAGCTGGCATTCGAATCACCCTGCTCGACACCTGCTACCTGAGCGGTGGATTTGGTGCTGAGTTGAGCGTGACCCAACAACGCTTCGCCGATGGTAGTGCCGATTCTTGGGCCCATCGGGTAAGCGATCTTACTAATTCTGCTAACACCCGAATCGGCGCAGCTATCCATTCCGTTCGCGCTGTCGACCCGCAGTCAATTGAAACAGTGGCTGCTTGGGCGTCAGCCGGAAACGCACCGTTGCATGCCCACGTCTCGGAGCAACCGGCGGAGAACGAGCAGTGCCTGGCCGCCTATGGCAAAACGCCGATGCAAGTGTTGGCGGATCATGGTGCCTTGAGTGATTGGTTCAGCGCGGTCCATGCCACTCATCCATCTGCTGCAGACATCGCGTTACTCGCTCAACACCACTGCACTGTCTGTATGTGTCCAACCACGGAACGCGATCTAGCCGACGGTATTGGACCCACCCGTGCCTTCCGTGATGCCGGTATTGCCATCGCCCTCGGCAGTGATTCTCATGCCGTGATCGACGTCTTGGAGGAAGCCCGCGCCGTGGAAATGGGGGAGCGGGTGCTGTCGCGGGAGCGAGGAACCCATGATGTTGTCTCGCTGCTGACAATGGCCACGGCATCGGGTCACCTGTCCCTCGGTTGGCCTGACGCCGGTCGAATTGCCGCTGGATCCCTAGCCGATTTGGTCACGGTGGATCTCAATTCCCTGCGAACCGCGGGAGTCGATGCGTTAAGCGCGCTTAGTGCTGCAGTGTTTTCCTGCACCGCTTCCGACGTACGCCATGTTGTGATCGGCGGCAAAGTAGTGGTTCGAGATCATGCGCACGTGGGCTTCGATGTAGCCCGGGCACTGCAAAAAGCGATCTCGGAGCTGTGGGCATGACCGCAAGTTTGGCAATCGACAACATCGGACTGTTGGTCACCAATGATCCCAATCTGGGTGAGGGGTCATTGGGTCTTATTCGTAACGCGCGCGTGATCGTCCTCGATGGACTGGTGGTAGCGGTTGAGCAGTTACCTGCGGTCAATCCCAGCCCGGCTGCCACGGATGCGTGCATTGATGCTCAAGGCCAGTGTGTGATTCCGGGGTTTGTTGATAGCCACAGTCATCTGGTGTTCGCTGGCGATCGAAGCGATGAGTTCGCAGCTCGTATGGCCGGACAACCCTACGCGGCTGGGGGAATACGCACGTCGGTCAACGCCACGCGCAACGCCAGCAACGAAGCGTTGATTAGCGCCACCAACGCCAGACGACAGGAAGCATTTCGGGCGGGGATCACCACCATGGAGATCAAATCGGGCTACGGCCTTAACCCCGTCGACGAAGCTCGATGTCTGCACGTAGCCAAAATCTTCACTGATGAATCCACCTTTCTTGGCGCGCATGTTGTCCCCGAAGAATTTGAAGGCCGAACCGATCAGTATGTGGACCTAGTTTGTGGCGTTATGCTCAGCGCCGCAGCACCACACGCTCGTTGGATCGACGCGTTCTGTGAAGTTGGGGCTTTCGATGCGGATCAATGCCGAGCGGTTCTCGAAGCCGGACGCAACGCTGGGCTTGGGCTACGTCTCCATGCCAACCAATTGGGCTTTGGACCCGGAGTGCAGTTAGCTGTCGATATGGGCTGCGCCTCGGCGGATCATTGCACCTACCTTACCGATGCCGACATTGAAGCCCTAGCTGGGAGTAGCACTGTGGCCACCTTCCTGCCCGCGACGGATTTTTCTACCCGTCAGCCCTATCCCAATGCGCGCAGAGTACTTGAAGCGGGCGCGTCGATTGCGTTGGCCACCAACTGCAACCCCGGTTCCAGCAATACCACCTCGATCGGTTTCTGCCTCGCCCTGGCCGTTCGGGATATGCATATGACCATCGAAGAAGCCCTACAAGCAGCCACACTCGGCGGAGCCAAAGCCCTACGCCGAACCGATATTGGCCACCTAGCCCCAGGTGCCCGAGCCGACCTCGCCATCCTCAACGCGCCCAGCTACACCCACTTCGCCTACCGCCCCGGCGTGCCCCTTATCGCCCAAACCATCCTCGGCGGAACCCCGAACTAGGAATTGTGACTTAGGCCGAGCGGGCCAGGCTAGATGGTGATGACGAGTTGTTCTTGGTAGCCGTCGGGCTCGTGGAGGCGTTCGTAGCCACGAGGGTTGCAGACCACGCGGGTTCTGCGGGCGTTGTCGATCCCGTAATCGTGGGGGCAGTGGAGGTGGCCGTGAAGCCATAGGTCCACATACTGAAACAAATCATCGTCGGCGTTGCAGAAACTTGCGGTGCCGGGAGCCAAGCCATAGCGAGGATCACACGATTTTTCGGAAGGGCCGAAATGGGTGATGGCGACCGTCGGCCCGTTGAATGGTTCTTGCAGCGTGGTTTCGAGCCATTCACGTTCCAGTAATCCTATGTCACGAACCCCAGCAGCATCGAGCATTCGGCCGTGCCGAGATACGCCGGTATGGCGAAGATAACGTTGCGCAGACTCCATGCAACGATCACGTTGGCCCTTGCCGAGCAAATCAAAATCACACCAACGCGTTGTGCCTACAAAACGGATGGTGCGAGTGGCATCTTCGGGGTCGACGATCTCCAAGACCGAGCGATCCAACAAAAGCAAACCCGCCTGCGCGCATACCTCTTGGATTTCGATTCGGGTGTCGTCGTAATCAGCCTTGTCATACTCATGGTTTCCCGGCACATAAATCACCGGCACCGGCCAATCCCCGAACTGCAAAATCCAATCAGGTTCGTGCCCAACGTCGCCCACCAGTACCAAATGTGTGGCATCTGGTGCTGCTTTGGGAAACCAACACCCAGCGAATTCGAGATGGAGATCAGAGAACAACTGCAAGCGCATGATGAACCAAATCCTATGGCAGCATCCAGTGTGCTAGTCCCGCAAACCGAACCGTAGCCACACGCAGGAAATCTAAAGCGCGTAGCGGAGTGGGGTTTCAGAACTCCAGGGGAGACTGGTTTCGGTAGGGGTGAGTTCGATTTGGGTCCACTGCACGGCAATGTCGCTTGCTTCGGTAGCGCCGGGGAGTACGTTCAACTCGTACATGCCGTGGTTGGTCTCGGCTGGTGGCCGAGCAAGGAGCTGCAGGAATGCCTGGGCGGCTTCGTATGGTTCGAGCATTCGGGGCTGCCAGCGGCCAAATACCTTGGCGTTGTCGGCATATTCATCGGTCATTCCGGTACGGACAAAGGGATACATCACACTGCATGCACTTACCATGTCGGCCGATTTGCCTAGGTTCACGGTCAGCACTTTAGGGAGCTGCAAAACGGCCCAGTTTGCAATGGCGTAGCCAGGAACACTCGCTCCGGGATCAATGGCTTGTCGGCTCGAAACGTAGACAATTTGCAACGGCGTGTTGGCATGGAGTGCCTCGCTGGCCCAAAGGTGGGTCATGGCCAGGAACCCGTCGACCTTGGTATCAATTACTTGGCGGCTCTCTTCTAGGTTATCGATGAAGGCTTGGCGAATTCGCGCTCGGCGCATGGCGGGTGATTCGCCATCAACGGCACGACCGGCTCGACCGAAGGAATAACCCTTCTCGGTGAGACCCGAGTTGCAGATCACCAAATCTGGTGGGAGACCACCCATTTGCTCGATCACATAAGAACGAGTGGCCCAAAGATCGCCATTGTTGGTTACGTCGGCCTGAAGGGGAAACGCCGGAATACCCTGCTCATTGAGGGCGTTGACGAGATCAAATCCATCCGCATAGCTACGGTGAAAGTGCACGCAAACGCTGGCCGCGCCATTCAGGCCCGCTGCAAGGGCGAAGGCTTGGCCGATACCGCCGTCCTTTCCGGAGCCGGTAATCAATACCCTTTTGCCGACGACTCCGCCTGCAAACGCCTGATCAAAACGAAATTTCTCGGTTGGTGCGGTGAAGGCCATGGTGCTCCAAAAGTGGGTCGTTAGGTGTCAGTTTGACTGCATGTATGCAATCTCACTACTGAATATTCATCGTTTTTATGCAAATTTTCAAATCGGGAGGCTGCCATTGCGGCCGAGTTGTACGATGGCCGGTATCTAGACCCAGCTTAAAGTGGGGGCGGTGGCACCAGATGGGCGAACCATTACGCACCTATTGAAGCACTAAGCGCGCTGATTAGAGAGATGACCAGCATACGAGCTACTTCGCCTTCGGATCCTGTGAGTTCGAAGCGGTGACCGAAGTCGTGGTGCGCTGAGCCTGGAAACGAACTAGACCTGAAGACGGAAGGAAGTGGTTGTCGTGACGCAGAAACAGCAGGCCGACTTGGTCACCGTGGAGCACAAAAGCCAACCCTCAGAGGATGGATCCGCTGAGGCTTTGGAAACAGCTGCAAGCTATCGCCTCCCTGGCGATACTGGCGATGCGGATCTTGCCGGCCCGGTAACCCAGGGCTTGACGAACACCGCACCGTTTGGAGCGATGAGCAAACTCACCCACGATGAACTCGTTCAGGAACAACGGCGCACACTTAATGCCCCCCGTCGCTCCTACTCGTGGAGCGCCAAGTTTCTGTTCTCGTCACTCGATGCGCTCTATGGCAAATCCCGGAACCTGGAAAAGTTTCGTGTGTTGGAACTGATTGCCCGCGTGCCCTATCAAGCGTGGGAGCACGTTGCCTACGTTGCGCTTACACACAAGGCTGCCGAACCGGGGTTTGCCAATCGGATCTTCACAAAGGTGCGCTCAAGTCGACGTCAACAAGACAACGAACAATGGCATCTGCTGATTCTGGAAGAACTCTGTGCGGCACGACCTAGGCGATATGGAATGTGGCGGACGATGGTTTTCCCCCAGGCCCTGGCCTTCGTGTACTACCAACTTTCGTGGCTGTTGTACGCGCTCCGACCCGATTGGAGCTACCGGCTCAATGCCGATTTTGAAGACCATGCGCAACATGAGTACGCGCTGCTCGTTGACGAACAGCAATGGTTAGAGGATCATCCCTATGACGGCGAATTTGCCGACTCCTATGCGCGCTTTGCAACACTGGCCGATTTGTTTCGCCAAATTAGTGTCGATGAACGCATTCACAAAGAAGAATCAGTGGCACAACTGCGTAACCCTCGGTTTGCCTAAAGCCGAAGGTCCGATTCTTTAGCCTGCGAACCGAACTGAACTGAACTGAACTGGGGCTACGTCTTGTTGCACTTAGCTGACACCACAGCCCTAACAGCGGGGGTTTCTTCTTTTCCGCAGTTTCTGTTGTCGAACGCAGCATTCCCAGCTTTACTCTGAGTTGCGAGCCCAGCAGCAGGAGGTTGAAATCCGTTGACAGTGATCAATCATTTGGAACCTAAGCAGATTCAAACGTTTGCTACACCAAGGTGTCACGCAGTTCGCGTTTCAAAAACTTTCCGGCAGGGTTTCGCGGCAAAGGATGAGAAACGATCCAGACTTTTGACGGCACTTTAAAGTTGGCGAGCTTCTCACGAGTTATGGCCTGGACCTCCTCCACAGTGATCGAGTGGCCTTCCTTACAGTAAACGGCTGCGCCTACCTCTTCACCCAAACGCTCATGGGGCACACCAAATACCGCGGCTTCCATAACCGAAGGGTGTTCGTAAATGGCAGCTTCAACTTCGGCACAGTAGACGTTTTCTCCTGCTCGAATTACCATATCTTTCGCTCGGTCGACCACGTAGATGAAGCCGTCGTCATCGGTTTTTCCAAGGTCGCCTGATCGTAGCCATCCGTCAACAATGGTTTCGGCGGTGGCTTCGGGTTTGTTCCAGTACCCGCGAATGAGGTTTGGGCCGTTAAACCAAATCTCGCCGACTTCGTTTGGTCCAAGAGCGGCTCCGGCATCATCGCGTACCTCAACGCGGATCACCGGAACGGCTTTGCCCGTCGACGATGGTTTGTCGATGTAATCCTGTCCGCTGTTGGCTGGACCGTAGGCATTGGTTTCCGTCATGCCGTAACCAATTTGCGGACGGCCCGATGTGAAGCTGTTCGCAACCCGCTTTACTAATTCAGGAGGTGCAGGTGCTCCGCCGCCACCGACAGCCAAGAGCGAGGAGGTGTCGTATTTGGCAAAGTTCGGGGTTTCGAGAAGATCCCACGATTGTGTAGGTACACCTACGAAGTTGGTGACTCGTTCTCGCTCAATGAGCTGCAGTGCCCGTTCTGGTTCCCACTTGTACATAATGACCAACTTGAGGCCAGCGAAAAAACAGCTCAACATTACTGGGACGCACCCTGTTACATGGAACAACGGCACGATCAAAATGAACGATGTTGGATCTACGGGCGCCAACACCGAAACCGAAGGATCGGCATTGGCGGCTTTGCGAACCCCGTCGATTGCACTGCGACAGCCAAAGGCCATAAGCGCCTGCGTTACCGCCCTATGTGTACTTACGGCACCCTTGGGGAACCCCGTCGTGCCTGAGGTATAAAGAATCGTTGCGTCGTCATCGGGATCGATGGACACGTCGGGCATTGTGGCGCCAGCGGCAACGGCTTGGGGGACCACGTTCTCCCAGCGGACAAGGCGACCTTCGGTCACAGGATTTGAATCACCCAAGCGAACGGCCAGAATGGCGATCCCAAGCCGGGCACACGAGCCTGCGGCTCGTTCTACGCGTTCGCGATCAGCAACGAGCACCTTGGCCCCACAGTCGCCTAACGCGTAGTCCATTTCTTCGGTAGTCCACCACGCATTGAGCGAGACCGAAATAGCGCCGATAGAGGTGATCGCTGCAAACGATAGGACCCACTCCGGATAGTTGCGCATGCCAATAGCAACCCTGTCGCCCTTCACGACGCCGAACTCGCGGACCAGAACCGATGCCAATGCATCGACGGCGGCCATGGATTCGCTGAAGGACCATCGTTCTTCTTCGTAGACCAGGAACACACCATCACGTGTCCGGTTCGGTGCGTACACCTCGCGAAGTGTGGGCGGACAGTTGCGAAAAACCCGGGTGGGTGCTCCGCGAACGGTGATTTCATCAATAACGAAAGGTGCCCCGGGTGCCGTAACAACTGCGGCGGCTTCATCAAAATTCATGTGTTGAGGATTGCACAATTCCAGGGCATCCTTCGAACCCAAGCCCGCGGAACGCAAGCCATTGCGCTGTATTTTCGTCCCGCTTCACGGAACAACCGCGGATTTCGTGCGAATCACTACTAGTGACTGACGCGCACAGGCCATGAGAAAACTTGCCGGGTTTCAAAGTGACACCTCACCCCAACCGAGTTCGTCACGGTACCTTCCGCCGTTTGCCGGGCGGTTACTCCGGCAGGCACCGCAACGAATTAAGTTGGGAGAAGCGTTGATCGGGTTTGCCTCATCATGTGGTGCACACGATGAGGGGACGAAGCACCAGATGACGAATCCCCAGATGACGAAGCCCCAGCTGACGAATCCTGGACTTAGGCTTCGGGCAGAGTTGGTTCGGGGGGATCATGTCGCCGTTAAACGATGCCCCTCCGTCGTCCCCAAAATGGTTCCGAAGGCACCGCAAAGAAGTTTGACGATCCGTGAGACGGTTGCCTCGCTATGCCCTACCGGTTCTTGGTCCTGAAATCCACAAGGCAAGTTGCGCCTGTTCTCTTTCTGGTCCGGTGTTCGGTGAGGATTCGAACATCTGGGGTTGTCCTTTCGATTTGTGGCTATGTACTCGCCCCGTCTGTGTTAGCCCGAGAAGCTGTTGAAAACAGTGTGCAATATCGTTCTCGCATGCTGCTCGCATGGCTTCAACTGGCGAAATCTCCCAAAATGCAGCCGGGCCACAACCTCAATGGTTCCCTTATCCAGTCGAGCGCTAGTCCGGCGTCACGCGCTGTAATGGCACCGGGCTCCGACTTACTCGTCTTTGCCTAGGTTGCTTGCTCTCAGCGGTGCCATGTCGGTATCTACAGAATTGAACTGAGAAATTTTAACAACCCGGGCTAGCCTACGAGATAGAAGGGTGAACCGAATGGGCGTAGGGAACTTTGCGGAATTTGGCGGCTCAGGGCCGAAGCCCCGCACGATCCTTAAAGCCATTCTTGCTACATCGTTAACGAAAAGGATTTCGCCACAAGTACCGCTAAATCTGCAACCGGGTCGCCAACTCCAAGCAAACGTCGGCGACAGAAGCGAACTACTGGCGGCTCTCGAATTGAGTCGGGCGATCGTCGGCGAGGTAGGCGGGGCTCAGTTCTGTACAACGACAACTGGGCACGTGTGGGTATTAAACACGGTGACGAGCGCCGTAGCCGTGGCGTTGAAACTCGTGGAATGTACGTTCGTGAGCGATGCCTTCGCCTTTCGTATTGGCGTTGACCTAGGAGACGTGTACGAGAATGCCGAGAACGCCGAGAATGCCGTCGGAGGCAGGGGAGAGGTGTTCGAAAGAGTGCTTACTCAAGTCCAGTCCTGGCCGGGCTCCGGAATAGCCTGCTCGCTCGCAGCTGCCACGGCGGTGGGTAC
Source organism: Acidimicrobiia bacterium (assembly GCA_043754155.1). GTDB lineage: Bacteria > Actinomycetota > Acidimicrobiia > Acidimicrobiales > JANYDT01 > JANMZO01. The sequence goes on along the minus strand of JAYUVJ010000314.1, from coordinate 491 downwards.
TGGCTCAAACGTGGATTTCCGCACAGGGCCGGTCCCGGACACCTTGACTCCGTTTTTGAGTTGACTTTCGGCAGTTGCAATTAACGGTTGATCGGGCGGGGTTCGTCTGAGTGAGTTTCTAAGAGGAGATTTGCCGGACCACAGCACGTATCGAGCCGAGGGATCACAACGACATCAGAAATTCCCGGATGGAGAAGGTCATATCCAGCGATGTCGTGAAGTGCTGGAAACCCAGTCACTGCATGGGCCGCCAACATTCCTCCAGTAACGGCGCCTTCGAAACTTCCGATGTTGATTCCGGTGTAAATCCAGTCGCCGGCGAGGGTGAGGTTGGTTGCCTCTGCATCCCAGGCCTTGGGACGTTTGGCGGCGCTTCCTGGTAACGAAAGGATGTACCGCTCACTCGGGTCGATATTGACCTTGAGGAATTGGTCGGAAAGCCGGTTCATTCCTGCGAGGTCAGGATCACTGGTGCGGAGCAAATTGACGTC
>JAYUVJ010000313.1:0-7094 GCA_043754155.1 Acidimicrobiia bacterium | reverse complement strand
CCCGTTCGTAACCTTAAAGGCGGCCGTAGCCAAGAGGCACCTCATCCGCTCCAGGACCCACACTCAAACCGGTCGACCAATTCATCGCTCGAACGCTCGACCCATTACGCAAATGATGTGCATTCCCGGCACTACGTGAACTGGTTATCAGCTCGCATAGCATCCACCACTTCTAAGTAAATCCACGCAATCATAGGGTTCGTGCTCGGAACCCTACAGAGGACCACCCACCGCACGGCCGCATTGCTTGGTTCTTCACCTCGCACTGCCACGCCGCAAGCCACCGAGGAGATGGAGCTTCTGGTTTTGGCCAGTGGCCGCACAAGCACCGTTGGGGTCGATTTAGCCTCCGGCACGCTGTTGCGCACCCATCATCCCGTTGTTCCTCAACGTCTCGCTCAATTTGGTGTCGTATCGGCGACGGTGTCTCAGTGGCAACAACAGCGACCTGAACAGCCTGAGGCAATTGATTTCTTGCACGCTCCAACCCTCACGGGTCGCCTAGTCGGCTGGAAGGCTGACAAGATTATCAGGCCGTTAATTCACCCGGCTGGCCACTATTTGTTGGGTTCTCAGGGCCCAAGTGTCCCCTGTTGGATGCTTGATGGCGATCGGCCTTCGGTGAGCATTGTTGAGCCGGAGACTCCATTGACGATCCTTGTTGGCGAACGTGGGGTTCGCGCCCGCTTTGGTTGGAACAAGCATTGGGTTGAAGCTCCCGTTGAAGACGCTCAAGTTCTCTCCCGGCTCGACTGGCTTCCCAATAGCCCTCTCACCGGCCGGCCCCTCATTGCTGCGCTCGGCTTTCGTCCTGACCGCATGGTCATGGCTTGGAGCCGACCCAAGAGCGGTCACTGTTATCGAGTCATCGCTGGGCTTCTGCCACGCCACAGCGGAGTTCTGTACTAGTCGAAGCGCCCATAGTTGTCCGGAGGGCCACCCGATGAAGCGGCGGATGGAAGCCCCTTCTACGCAGGCAGCAGATCGTTTTCGGCCAGCACTAATCCTCTCGGGGTTGGGGTTTGTGCCGAATGAGTTACTCGAAGTGCGTTCACGACCACGACCAGTAACGCCGTACCACCAACCAACAACATCGATAGTGCTGCGGTGCTGCGTTGTCGATCCGGTGACAACGGCCCGGCGAGTATCCACACCCTCGTAACTTTGTATGCGCTGAGCGCCACAAAAGCACCAAGGGCCCACCGGTGTGCCGATGCTGCCAGCAACGCCGAGGATCCAATAAACACCAAGGGCACCGCAAGGCTCCCCTGATGCGGGACCGTGGCTTTGGGTCCATAGAGTGCAATGCACCACAACAACGTGCTCAAACCACCTGCAGCGAGGCCAAACAACCCAACCACAAGTTCACGGGATTTTCGGCGGGTTACCAACCAACCAGCTAAACCCAGGCCAACACCAACCACGCCGATGCTCACTGAGTTTCCGAGGTGTCCAAACTCTCGTTGCCTAACCCGATCAATCGAATCATCGGAACCCAACACGGGCATCACGTCGGCAAGGAATCGCGAAGGGTTCACCAACTCTCGAATGTTCGAGCTTTTGTTGGCGATGATTACTTGGATCGGTTGCTTTGCGTATTGGTCGATCATGGCTTGGCCAAAAGAACGTTGATCGACATCGATGACTCCAGCGAGATGCCATTTGAGTAACCGATTACCAGGCGGAGCAATAGCGCTTTGATAGACCAGCCAAGGTGCCAGGAGCAACGCTCCGACCATGAGTGAGCCACCGACGGCCAACACCAGTTCATTGGGCTTGGTAGCGATTGTTTGCATCGATTGGGATTGCTTTGACATCCCACTTCTTCCGACAACCGTTGACGGTAAAAATCTTCGACCGAACGACAGAATAAGTACACACAGTATCGGCAGCAGGACAAACAGGCCCCCTCCATGAGCAGCGAACGATAACGCTAAAGCAGCACTCGCAAGCAGTCTCCACGGCACCAAGGAGTCGCGTTTCGTCCCCCGACCAGCCTGAGGAATCAGGGCCGCGATGCAAAGAAGCGAATACGCTGCACACAGAAGTTTGGGCCAAACGTAAGTGGTATGCAGCGCCATGGTTCCGGACAAGGCGGTGGCGACAACTACGCCAAGAGTCGTGTCAAAGTTGATACCCAGACGACGGAGCAGGATCCAACCGGCTGGAATCACTAAGAGTTGCAGCATGGTGGCAATCGCCTGGTAGTTAAGTTCGCGAGCACCCTTCGCAATGAGCGGACTCACTAATGTTTCAGTTGCTGCCTGCAGGGGCGGTCGGTCACTCGACAACCAGTCCCCCAAGAATGGCTCGCCTCGGATGCCATCAATAACTCGTTCAGCCACGAGTCGGGGGAGGATGTTGTCAGGAGGAAGCGGGTCACGGTAACGAGAATTCGCCACCAACGAAACGTGCACCTCTCCCCCGAACAACAGCGTGGAGCCGGTGTAAAGAAAGCCTACGCTTAGGGCGATGAGCAGCGGCGTAAGCACATCACGATGGGCAAAAACTATTTGCACGTGTCTTCGCACCGGCGAACGAAAAACGAACGTCAACACACAAGCGCCAAGCACGCCGAGCGAGTACACCCGCCCCAAAAGCGGCGACAGCACGTAAGCAAAGAACGAAACATAAGCAATCACACCAGAAAAAACCAAGATCTTGAGCAGTTCTATGGGCGGACCATCGCTCAAGCGAGCAGATCGGCATGACCTGGCAACACGACCACGTGAACGGGTTGAAACCGTTTGCGACAAGCCCACGACAACCGCACCAGGGAGAAGAAACCCTACGAGGTGAACCCCGATGAGCAAGCAAAGCTTTAAGGCGGTCACCCCACAAATATTTCACTTTGAGACGGTAAATGCGAGTCGGCAGGCTCGTACACGGCCAGCGTGACAACAGTGACGAGTGCACTTAAGCGGGAAGTATCGAAGCAGCTTGAGTGATTCGGTTACGGTCGAGGGATGAAAACAGCACCGGTTATGCGGGTACTTGAGTGGGGTCGTCTCGATGAAAGCGAACGATCGGCCATCCTTAACCGCGGGATTGGAACCATTTTTGGTGACGAACTCAAGACGGCTATCGGTCGCATCATTGAGGATGTAAGGCTAAACGGCGACGAAGCGGTCTGCAGGGCGTTGCGGGACTTTGACAAGATTTCGGTTGAACCCGATCGCTTGAGGGTCACGGAAGCCGAGTTTGCCGCGGCACGCAAAGCCGTCGACAGCACCGTTTGCATGGCGATCAAGGACATGATTGATCACATTCGTCGTTTCAATGAGCAAGTCATGGAACGCAAAGGTGCCAATTGGATGTGGGAATCCGAACCTGGGCTTTTTGTGGGTGAAAAGGTCACCCCAATTCACTCTGCGGGCCTCTTCTGCCCCAGTGGAAAAGCCTCGTATCCCAGTGTTCTTGCACAAATCGGCACGCCAGCCGTAGTTGCCGGCGTGCCCACCCTTGTGGTGATCACTCCCCCAGTTCCAGCCTCGCCAACCGCCGAAGTAGATGCCGCCACCTTGGTCGTTGCTGATCTTCTTGGCCTCCATGAGGTGTTCCGAGTGAACGGCCCTGCTGGCGTTGCGGCCGTGGCCTTTGGGACGCAAAGTATCCCTAAAGTCCTTAAGGTCATTGGCCCTGGTGCACCCGCTGTTGTATGCGCGCAGATTGAAGTACAACGCTATGGGTGCTCCACAATGATGTTACTTGGGCCTTCAGAGTCAATGATCTTGGCCGACGACACAGCAGATCCGGTTCGGCTGGCCGCAGATCTTCTCAACGAGGCAGAACACGGAGTGGATTCCACAACGTTACTTGTTACCCCCTCACGGGCCTTGGCCGAGGCCACCAATTTGGCTCTCGCGAGACAAATAAGAGTGCTTCCACCGCAGCGTCGCGTCGCTGCAGAATCGGCTTTAGGCGTAAACGGGGGATGCCTTTTGGTGCGATCGATGGAGGAAGGAGCCGAAGTGGCCAATGCCTTTGGACCCGAGCATATGCAAATTGTGGCCGCAGATCATCACGCCATCTTGTCGCTCATCCACACGGCTGGGGAGATTTTGCTGGGCCAGGAAACCACAATTAGTGCTGCGAACTTCATCATTGGCTGCCCAGCTTCGTTACCTACCAGTGGTTTCGCCAGTGTTTCGAGTGGCATTACCGCCGAAACGTTTCTGAAACGAACCGCGGTGGCAGAAGCAAACAACGCGGCTATGCGACGTATGGCACCAAGTGTTATCGCACTGGCTGAGCATGAGGGATTCCCGGCACATGCCAACGCGCAACACCTTCGTCTCAGCTGAGGGGTCGTAGTTCACATCTGTGAAACGAAAAAATCAAAGCTCTTAGGCCAAGACGAATTTCGCTATGGAGGAAGCTTCCAAGGGAGAAAAGGCCACCAGCAGGAGCCGAGTGACTCCCCACTGTTCCCACTGCACCCTTTTGGTGTGCTCAGGATCGAGTAGTGCCTGATCGAACTCGGCCCAGACAGTGGTTTGAAAGTCGTCGCAACCACGGGCTTGTGCTTCCAGCTGTGCGGAACGCAGAAGAGATTCGGCATCGTCGTGACTGGCGCGAACGTTTATGCCGTCGGCTCTACTTCCAGCGAGACGCGCTAAGGCTTCAGAGTTAACTCCAATGATGCGCTTGGGCGCTTGCGGCAGTGGTCTTGGGAACCCGTCATACTCGCTGTCTCGATCTGGGGACCACAACCGGTCAAGTAGATCAAGGTTTTCGCCCAGCAGTGCGTGGCGTTCCGCCAACGTTTTTTTCAAGGCAATGCCAACAGTTCGATGCTCGGCGGTATAGGGGCTTTTGGGGCCTCCTCCGCAACCCAAGCCGAGCAACAGTCGGCCGCCTGAAATAGTCTGTACCGTAGCCGCAGCGTTGGCCATAACCGCGGCATGACGATTTTGAACGTTGGCCACCATCGGCCCAATGTTGATGGTCGATGTTGCTTGGGCCAGTGCGCCGAGAAGTGACCAACACTCCAACATGGCGGGCCCGCCCATCGCTGAACCACTCAGATGATCCCAAACCCAATACGCATTGAACCCAGCGTGTTCGGCAGCAACTGCGCCGTCGCGAAGCTGTTCCCAAGTCCAAGTTGAGTTGCTCGGTTGTAAATCGATATGCATAGTTACTATTCCTTCTTGGGTTCCCGTGATCTCGATCTCACGCTGGAGCGAACGCCTGTTGTTTTCGCTTGTTGGACTCCGGCGCGACGAATCTCATGGTTAGTACGAAGCCGTGTTGCTCCTCTTGTGGCTGCGAGCACTACAAATTTTGGGTGGGCCGTTACCAGACGGCAATGCCCAAACATTGCCTGAAGCGTCTTTTGATAGCCCAGGTGGCGGTTTCCCACCACCCACAATTCCCCGCCTACGCGGAGCTGCCTATGCGCCGACGTAAACAGTTGCGCGCCAAGTTCTTCATCAACACCACCGTGGTGATGAAACGGTGGATTAAGCAAAACGGCATCGAATCTCGGTCCGCGATAATGGTCGAATCCGGTGTCGACGGCGAACTCAGCATTCTCGATGCCGTGGCGGATGGCATTTCGTTGCGTCAAGGCGATTGCGGAAAATGAGACATCAGAAAAGTACGTGTAACGGGGTTTGTGCAAAGCATGAGCCATGACGCCCACGACACCATTGCCGCAGGCCAAATCTGCCACGCGCCCAGGTTGCCCTTCGTCGGTGCGGCCGAACGATATTGACTTGGCGACGGCTTCGATCAGTAGTCGTGAACCAAGGTCCAGGCGCCCAGCGGAAAACGAATATGGCCCACTTTCAAAGCTCAGAATTTTGCCAGCAGCCTCGACCCACATCTGATCTTCGCTGCTGTTCTGATCGTCAACGGAGGTCCAATCACCGGATTCATTCCGATCTGGGCAGGGCGTGTGGTCCACCGTTGATCGACCGGCGTTACTGGCATTGCGCCCGAAAGGGTGCGTTTGTAACGGGTGACCAACGTGGCAGAGGAAGGCATGGGATTTATGGGCACCCGGAAGCGTTTGTGTCGGCCCAAGCAATTTCAATAGTGGTTTGGATTTCGACGGGAGCAAGCGATCAAGACCTCCAGCGATCACTAGAAACCGTTGACCACGCGATTGCATCTTGAGCAGCAACATAATCTGTGCACGAAGTATTGCCTCCACAGGAGAAATCCGCAACATCACTATCGTTGGACTGCCGGGCTGGTTGGTCGAAGGCACAAAACTTACCCACGGATAACTCTCACCCACTAACGAGCACATCTCGGCCACACGAACGTCGTCGCTAAAGCTTTCAACCCGAAGTATTTTCAATAATTCCCTCGAGACCACCGACGCATTAGTAAGCATATGTACAAGCGCGCCGTTCTCATCATTCATCAGCAGAAGCGCCTCGCCACCGTTTGAAGCGGAAAGTGCACGATGCGCAGTTTGAACAAGAAATGTTTCGAGAAGTAGTTGGTCTGCTCCGTCCCACAGGCGGCCCCCACGTGCATCTGTCGGAAGTTGGGCGAGCTGACCAGCCAGGAGCACAGCAAGCTGTTCGTTGGTTGCTGAGAATTCGTTTGCCTCGATGGACATGTTTGGCGTGACCACAAGCTCGACCCTAAACCAAACGTCGGTCGATACGACCAGTTTTGAAGAACAGAGCACGGCGAGCCGGCGTTTGCAACCGAAAACGTCGCCACAGCCACGCGCCCACAATCAGCCCAATAACTTCTTGAACCACCACCACAGTCCAGCCGCGCTCTACCGAGGGGAGCCGTTGAGCACCCACCGACCCACCCAACGGCCACCAAAAAGCGTCGGTGATGAGCCAGGCGCCATCGAGGACCAAGTGTGCAAAGATGCCGATAACTAGGCCGAGGAGACGACGTCGTAACAATCGACGCCCAAAAGTAACTCCCATGACCGCTAACAACAGCCCGACAGCAACGGTCAGAGAGTGCATAGGGCCTATCCCGCCCCGCACAGCAAAATCGATAGGGTCAGCCAGAACTGCTCCGAGCGAAACCATTCGGTAGTCCATCGCTGCGTCACGGAAGATGACAAACACCCCGGCAATTGATAAGCACACAAACCAAAGCACCATATGCTT
>JAYUVJ010000312.1:0-2785 GCA_043754155.1 Acidimicrobiia bacterium | reverse complement strand
CCAGATGGCATCGCCGTTGATGATGCCGGCAACGTCTATGTGACCAGCAACAGCAGCAAGAAGCTGATTCGCGTCTTCAAGCCTGATGGCACCGCGTGGGGCGACATCACGTTCCCGGGACAACCATCAAACGCAGCGTTCGGCGACGCCGACCGCAAGACACTTTACGTGACAGTGGGCCCCGACATTTACAAAGTGCGTTTGCCGATTGCTGGGTTGCTGTAGTCGTCAACTTGCGCCTTTGGAAGGCGTACGGATCGTCCGCATCAAAGGGCGTTGTTGTCACCATTGCGGGTGATGGAATGAATCTGGTGCACCGCGCGCAGCGCGTGACGCTGCTCCGTTAGCGGGCCACACTTATGCTGGGGGCCAGGTGCAGCCCAGAGATTCCGCCAACTCTTTGAAATCGTCTTCTACCTTTTTCAAACTGGGAACATTGCCGACGGCGAAAATGTGCTGGAGCGTTTCTTTTTCGTAAGCGGAGTCTATGGGGCTCATCGCCCATTTCCCTTTCGCCGCGATGGTGCTTATCGAAGCCTGATAACGCTTCACCAGTTTATTAAGTCCCGCGAGCCAATCGTCAAAGCCTTCCGCTGTCGGTGCGCCTCCTTTGGGATTCACTTGTATGTGGTGCTTCTCGCTCATGCCCGACTGGAACGCTGGCTTAAAGCGATCGCCGTACTTGTTTCTATCCTCGGTGACCACGGAGCATGAAATACCCACCCAGCTCGTCGGCATTTCTACGCCCTCGTTCATTTCTATCTCATTGGCTAACAAAACGAACTTGATCTCGCCTGGTGCAGTCAAAGCGGGATCGCCAAGCACGGTGGCGTCAGCACCATGAAGTCGAAAGCGAGCGTTGATGGGCACTCCGCAGCCGGGGGCAACCCCTGGCACTTGAGCGCAGAAGTCTAGCGTGTCGCACGCCTTAACCTTGGTTAGCTTTCCCTCGATCTGGTGTTGCTTCCCTGCTTTCGTTACTGTCAACTTCGCAGCAACTTGAGCCATCTTGGAACTGCCGGTTTCGTCGGCGCAAAGAAGCTTCAGCTCGGTGCCTGCGGCTGGTGGCAAACCCTCAACGTCTACTGTCCACACGATGGCTTTATCCTTAACCCAGGCCGGCGAGCTGAGTTGATTGTCCACCGTGCAGGGCGTAGGCCACTCGATTAGCAGTTGTGGCTCGTTTAGTGTGCATCCACGACTTAGCCCTTTGGGCATCTTTCCTACCGTAAACGTTAGCGTACACCGTGGATTCGTTTGCACGGATGTGATGGTGCCCTGCCGACGGGTTTGCTCAAACCCCAGTGCCCATGGCAGGCATTTCCATTTAGCACCTGCGCCTGAGAAGCCAATCTCGAAGGCCCAATCCTTGACCTGATCCAGTTTCTCGAGGAACGGCAAGAACTTCTGCCGCGTCTCTTCATCCTCTACTATCTTGGGAACCGGGTCGGGTACTTTAGCCGGCGTGAGACCAAACTGCCAATAGCCGATGTCAATTGCAAGGGCGGCCTGATGCGCAGATGTGCCGGGCTGGTTGGCAGGATTCGGCAACCGCCCGAGGCGAAAGTCCTTCCAAAGTTGCATCTGCTTGCCCCATGTTCGAAGGCCGCTTGCGATCATCAGCTTGCCGCCGCTGTCATTTATCTTCTGCTTCAGCGAAAGCACTTTTTGAACCTCCGCAGAAGCGAAGAAATGACGTTCGCCTTTATCATCGAAGAATGGGGTGACGTTCTTCAACTTCGTGATGTCTAGAACGATCGTGCGGGACAGCTTGAGGTCTGCCTTCCGAGGGTGCACAGCCTCGACCGCTATTTGAACATCGCACGTCCAATCATCGTCAAGCGTTCTGCCAAGTGAGCCATCTCCCCATGAGCTGGGCATACCGATGGTCACCGCGGGCTCGGTCACTTGACGTTTGAATACCTGTTTTCCCTTGTGTGTTCCGATTACATTCCAACTGGAAATTGCAAATGGTGGCCTTCCGCTGCGTTTGGCGTCACTTAGCGAACGCAATGAAACTTTGATGGAATCTAGATGGCACACTGAGCACGAATCGGTGACATGCCAGATCTTCTCGGTCTTCTCTACGCCCTGAATTGTCAACTCAAGGTCGATGGCGAAGCAGTAGTCGACCCACTCTTTACGCAGTAGTTCTAGGTGACTGGGCTTCATCGTCAGCTGGCCATCGGTAGGGTGACCATTGAGGGACAGAAACTCCTTCAAACTAGCCGTCGATGAATCATCCCAAGTCTGGTCTACCTTGACGGGGCCGCAGGAAAGATAACCTACTTCGTGCAAGTCTCTTAGATACCGTTCGTAGGAGAATCGCGACCCTTTCGGAATTCCAAAAGTATTTATCGAACCAACTTTCCCTTCTTTTTTTGCAGCAATTTCCGCCACGATTCCACCCCGAAGTCTCTACGAAGTTTGCTCCATCAAGTCGTCGTCAAATTCCCAATCAAGCAACGCTTGCTCATTGATGTGGGCACCCGGATCATCATCGCCATCAACGAAAGAGAAGTCTGCTTTACCTACGAACAGGTCAACGGGCTTCGCTTCTGGATCGGCGATGGCTTGCACACGAAGCTGGTGGCCACGTACCGTCAACGTGTAGAAGTGATCAGTCAGCCCTTCCGCAACCAAGATTCCCTTTTCGTCTGTTGTCACCGAATGGGGCTGTCCAAATTCAGTAAAGGACACTGCTTCGTGTTTCAAAGGGGAGTGGTCTTGGGAATCTAGCAATCGAAATGCGAGCGAATAGCTTTCATGGTCCCGCTCGGGCAAG
>JAYUVJ010000311.1:0-3321 GCA_043754155.1 Acidimicrobiia bacterium | reverse complement strand
GAACCCCGAGGTAGGGACGAGCGGCGGCGTAGCCTGAACACGTGACCAGCACCGTCGATACTGCATCATCCCCTGCATCGAACCCCGGATTGAATCCTGCATCGAACGCAGCAACGTCCATTCCGGCACCCGCCGAAATCTCCGGAGCGAGCGAAAAGGCGGCGATTGACTTGTCTAGTGGCCTGCCAACCGGACAAGCCAAGGAAGAAGCGGTTCGGGCCATGTTCGATGCCATTAGCCCCCGCTATGACTTGGTGAACCGAGTGATGACGTTCCGCATGGACGTAGGTTGGCGCAGAAAAACGGTTAAGGCGTTGGCCTTGCCTGGCGGATCACGAGTCCTCGATTTGGCTACCGGTACCGGTGATTTCTGTCGTGATCTGCAAAAGGCCGGGATTACGGCTGTAGGCATCGACCTTTCGTTTGGCATGTTGTCTCATGCGAAAACCACTGCGCCGCTCGTCCAGGCCGATGCACTGCGCCTGCCGGTAGTTACCGCCTCGGTCGATGGGGTTACCTGCGGTTTCGCGTTGCGCAACTTTGTAGACCTCGGCGAATTTTTTGACGAGTTGGGACGAGTGGTGCGACCAGGCGGACGCATCGCCCTTCTCGATGCCTCCACTCCACCGAATCCGCTGCTGAAGTTTGGCCACGGAATCTATTTCGGCAAGGTTGTTCCCCTGATTGGTGGTCTCCTAAGCGATCCCACGGCCTACCGCTATCTCCCAAAATCGTTGGCTTACCTCCCTGAACCTCCGGTCATGCTGGAACGGCTTCGGGCCGCGGGCTTTAGCGGCGTTCAGAGGCATCTGCTCAAAGGTGGCATCGCGCAGTTGATTACCGGTACCCGGATCGGCATGCCCAAGTGACGTTGCGGAACATCGAACCGAGCGCCCCAGCACTCTTAGGGGCAGAACCACAACCAGTTTTCAACGCGTCAATGGAACTCACAATGGCGTCAACGTTGCTGGCCGTCACTCGACAATTGCCAACATCGGTCGCCAAGTCGCTTGACCTCCTTGCCTTCGCTGGGGATACCGGCTTGCTCTTCACCCGAGAAACCGTAGGTTTGGCCGCCCGAGGCGAAGCCATGCGAATTGCGCTGCCTGGGGGCACCCGATCCGTAGCCCACGTCCGAGCGGTTCTGGGTGCCATCGCTAATGAAGATCCGTTGCGTCGTGCAGGAACTGGTGCTGTTGCGTTTGGCGCGTTGGCCTTTGCCCCCGACGAAGCCGGTGAATTGATCGTCCCACGCGAGATCGTAGCTAAGTCGAGCGACGGCACGGCCTGGTGGACCCGTATCGACCCTAGGATCGACCGGTTGACCAATTTAGCGAACATGGCCGAGCTGACCATGCCTGAGCTTTCGCTGCCACGGCTGCCTGCTTGGTCTCCTCACGGCTTTGATCTGCACTCGAGCGTAAGTCACCCGGTGTGGTGCGAAATCATCGCCACGGCCGTGGAGCAGATCCGCAACGAAACTGATGATCCTGACGGTCTTCGCAAGGTTGTCTTGGCTCGCTCAGTTGATGTTGAAGCCACCGATCCCTTTGTCGTGGGTGACATTTTGGCTCGCCTTCACGCGTTATTTCCGAGCTGTATGGTGTTCTCCATAGAGGGCTTTATCGGCGCCAGCCCTGAACTTCTCGTTTCCCGTAAAGGTTCGTCGTTACGTGCGCATCCTCTGGCGGGCACAGTGGCACGATCGGGTGATCCTGAAACCGATGCCAAGCTCGCTGCTGGTCTTCTAGCCAGCGCCAAGGATCGATGGGAACACCTTTTGGTGATTGATGCCCTCGACGAGGTGTTGCGTCCGTTGTGCGATGAACTCGATGTTCCTCAGTCCCCGTCGATTGTCCCGCTGCGCAACGTCTCCCACCTAGGGACCTTGATTACTGGTTCACTTCGCGCCGCCGATGTGGTTGATCGCACAGCCCCAACCGCCCTTGAACTGGTATCGGTACTGAACCCCACTCCCGCCGTCGGTGGTGTTCCCCAGGCCAAGGCGCTCGCCGTTATTGCGGAACTTGAACCAGTTTCGCGAGGCACCTATGCCGGGCCGGTTGGGTGGGTTGACGCAGCTGGCAATGGCGAATGGGCCGTGGGTTTGCGTTCGGCTCGTATCGAGGGGAATCGAGCTCGAATGTTCGCCGGTGGGGGCATCGTTGGCGATTCCGAACCCGGCGATGAGCTCGCCGAGACCCAGCTCAAACTCCAAGCGCTCCTTGCTGCGGTGGTAAGACCTTAAGGGCAAAGCCCGCGAATAGTACCAACCCGAATCGTTTCGATCGGTAAGCGCTCAGTCTTTAGGCCGACGATGTCGCCACAGCGAACGGCGGTAAATCCTTTGGCTCGAACTACGCCGGGGCGCAAGCTTCGTCGATCTTGGCGACGATAGCGGCGTTGAGTTCTCGATGCACGTCGACGTTGGTTTGACGATTCGTATGCACGAGTACCACCTGTACTCCGGATGGCGGATTGCCTACCGCACGTAGCGCTTCGCCAATCGTTGCAGCTTCGGTTACACCGAGCCCAAAGGCGCGCGCCACGTCGGCCAGATTCACGTGTTGCTCGGTACCATAGAGCAGCTCGAACCGATCGCGGGCCACACCGGTTGCTTGGGGGAGAAATTCGAAGATTCCACCACCTCGGTTGTCCACTATCACCACAGTGGCGTTAACGCGTTTCTGAGCAGCGATGCTAAGTGCACCTACATCATGAAGGAACGCTAGGTCACCAATTAAGCAAACCGTACCGCCATCGTGCGCCGAGGCAACGCCGAAGGCGGTGGACAGAACACCGTCGATACCGTTGGCACCGCGGTTAGCAAAAATCCGAAGATCGCCATGTTCGCCGCCGAACCATTCAACGTCACGGATGGGCATTGATGATGACACCACCAGCGCCGAGCCTTCTGCCAATCCCTGCACCAACGCTCGGGCTAGGGCAGGTTCGGCAATGGTTGATGAACTTAAAGCCGCTGCGCTCCCAAGGTGCTCTTCCAATACTGCCGAAGCTGCATCCTCAGCCCTACTCCACCCATCGAGCCAGTCTCTGTTCGCAGCGTCGGGCGCTACTAGTTCGTTGCCGCCGGTCGCATAGTGAACACCGGCCAAGACCTTGATAAGCGCTCTGCACAACTCGGTTGGATCTGCCGCTACATGAAACGCGCTGGCACGGTTGGGATCAAGCCAGGCAAAGGTTGGGTCTACAAGCACATCATCGGGAGCCCGAGAAAGCCACTGGTTAACCACCTTCGAGGCCCACGGCGCCCCAAGGCGTAACACCACCTCTGGCCGATGAAGCGATGCCCACGCTTCG
>JAYUVJ010000310.1:0-9670 GCA_043754155.1 Acidimicrobiia bacterium | reverse complement strand
GGTCTTGAGATCGGTCGCGCTCAATACGCGCAAGCTCTGGCCGCACGGGTAGAGCCTGATGTTCGCATGAACCCCATCCTGATCAAACCGCTGAGTGATGTGCGCGGCGCCGTAATCATGAACGGACGTCCGGCTCCTGAGGTTGAGGCGATTCCCTGGATCGAGCGTTCGCAGTTCACTTGGCCGGTGGTTGAGTCTTCGTTACAGTCGCTGATCGATGAGTTTGATATGGTGGTGATTGAAGGTGCGGGTAGCCCGGCGGAGGTGAATCTGCGGGCCAGTGACATTGTAAACATGCGGGTTGCCTTAGCTGTAGGTGCACATAGTTATTTATGTTCCGATATTGATCGTGGTGGATCGTTCGCGCATCTGCTCGGTACGTGGCTCTGTCTTGCGGCGGAAGAACAAGCGTTGCTGAAAGGTTTTGTACTGAACAAGTTCCGGGGCGATCCGCTGCTACTGGGCAACGCGCTGAGTTGGTTGGAAACCAAAACCGGCGTGCCGACGGTAGCTGTAGTTCCGTGGATTGACCATCAGTTACCTGAGGAAGATCGATTGATTGTCCGCAACGCTGATCGTGCCTCCTTGCCTTCAATGTCCTCTGTGTGCATAGGAATTGTTTTATATCCGTATGCCTCAAATACCGATGAGTTCGACGCGCTGGGTTCGGTGGATGGTGTTTCGGTTAAAACGATTCGGGGTGGCGGCTCGCTCGACGGTTTTGATGCCCTGATCCTCCCGGGCTCCCGCAATGTGGCTGCCAGTATCGAGTGGATGCGATCTGTTGGTATCGCTGAGGAAATTTCGGCCATGGTGGCCCGAGGTGCCTCGATCCTTGGAATCTGCGGAGGGATGCAGATTCTTGGCCACTCGATCGGCGATCCTGTTCAGGTGGAAGGTGGCGATGTTGTGGGCCTAGGTTTGCTGGGTCTCACTACGGAGTTAGCCATAGAGAAAGTGACACGATTGTTCCATGGAAATCTAAAAGACTCGCATGCTGAGGTGGTGGGTTACGAGATCCATCATGGAGTAACCACGCTCGTTGCCGGTTCTAGGGCCGCGCCGATCTTCGATTTGGAAGGCCCCGATGTTGGATGGAAACAAGATGGCATTGTTGGTGTGTACGCCCATGCGCTTTTGGAAGATACCAACTTTCGTACTTGGTGGCTGTCAACACTAAGTAAACGTACAACTGGCCCAGTGCCATCGTCATCGTTGGCATCTTCATCTTCTTCTTCATCCGGTGGAAACTGGGCAGCACAACTCGATGCTGAGTTTGAACGTATTGCGGAACATCTTGAAGCAACGGGCTTCGTGGAGTTTGTTCTAACTGCGGTCTAGCCAAGCAGTGCGGTTTGAAGCAAAGTTTGCTTGCTGGTTGCTCACCATGAAGGTTTCTGTGCGATAGCAACGGCGCTTGCACCACGATGCCGAACCGGGTTGCATCGGTGAGGTACGGTTCTTTCGTGGGAGATGTGCCAGAAAGTGATGCAGGAATCAACCCGTCTTCGGAATCGAGCAGGCCCGAAACGGTCATCGTTGTGCACCCAAAAGAGCGTCGTTCGAAATGCACGATCCTGCCGCTCCGAGGAATGCCTGGCCTTCGGTTTGCCCGTTCGACAGTGGAGCGTGCTACCGGCCCGATCGATGGTTACCTTCGCCTCGATGTAGATGCCCCACCTTTAACTGTTATCGACGCTAACCGGGGTTTGCTGCTTCTGGATGGAACATGGCGCTGGGTTGAGGATTTGGCCGTCCCGTTTGGACACCTCGAAACACGTTCGATACAAGGTGTGCATACGGCTTACCCGCGGGGCTCTTCGATTGGAGAATTGCCCGATGGTGGTTTGGCCACGGTGGAAGCGCTCTATGTGGCGCACCGAATTCTTGGCCGCTCAACGGAGGGGTTGCTCGATCACTATCACTGGGCCAAAGAGTTCCTTGCCCTTAACCAGTGGTGAGGGCAAGGAGATCCCCGATCCGGGTTGCCGTCGGAAAGGACTCTGTGGCGGGACTCGAAGCGGAGCGGAGATGGGGCCCGCTAGCGTTAAGGAGTCTTTGGGGCCCCTGGGAGATTGCTTTTGGAGCTATGGCTTGAGCGGGATGATGGTTCCCATGTTCATGATGCCGTTGGGATCGAATGCGCGCTTAAGAGTTTCCAGCATGGCGTAAGAGGAACCGTATTCTTCCTTTACCCAACGCGAACGGGCCTTGCCAATGCCATGGTGGTGCACGATTGACCCGCCAAAGCGCAGGGTCTCCTCGCAAATTATTTTGATGATGGGGAAGTAGTACTTGTCGTTCTCTTCTTCGGGCTCGCAATCGATGAGATCGTAGAAGTAGTTAAAGTACATATTCGTGCCGTTGATGTAGCTGTGCGAGGAGTGTCCGCCGAGCAAGGTAAGCCCACGAATTTCGCTGCGGATACGGGCAATGGCGGCAACATAAATATCGTTTATGCAGCTCCAATCGCCAGATATTTCGGTGGTGCGGTTTACGTTACGGGTAGTGCGGATACGGGTGTCTTCGTTGGTGATCTTCTCCGGGCCCCACACCAAATCATCGAACCATTCCGCCACCAGTTTGGGATCGATTGGTGTGCACTCGGTGTACTTGGCCACAATTTCGGCTATGCCTTCAGCGGTGGCCTTGGCGATACCTGGATTGCCTTCTGCGAGGAACAGCAGGATGCAGTCGTCGGTCGCAGCGAAGTTGGAGAAGTGCAACTGGCCATCTTCGGGATCGTACAGACGAGCAACCGAAGGCTTGTAACCAGCCACCATCACTTCGCGCAACGCTTCGAAACCGGTCTTCATGTCCTTCAAGGTCCAGCCTAGGAACGTGTGATTCTCAGGCATGTACGGGAACAGCTTTACGGTCACTTCGGCGATGAAACACAGCGCGCCTTCGTTGCCGATCACGATGTGGCGAATATCAGGCCCAGCAGCACGACGGGGCACATTCTTGATGCGCGAAATTTGTCCACCCGGGAACACAACTTCGCAACCAACCACCATGTCTTCAATGCCGCCGTACAGCGTCGAAAACTGTCCGATACTCCTGGTGGCGACAAGCCCTCCCATTTGTGCGACCGGTTTCGATTGCGGTGAATGCCCAGTCGTGAGTCCCTGCAGTCGCGCCTGATCTTCCAACACTTGCAACGGGACGCCACATTGCGCGGTTGCCTGCATGTTGTAAGCGTCGATCTTGATGATTTGATTCATCTGCGAACCATCCATCACGATGGAGTTTTCCACTGGTGTTTCCAGGCCACCTTCGGTTGCGGTGCCACCGGTTCGGGCCACCACGTTTACGTGATGCTCGTTGGCGAAAGCGAGAACGGCTGATGCTTGTTCGGTGCTTTTCACCATCACGACGGCTGCTGGCACCGGTTGGATGAACTTGTCGAAGATGTATTGCAGCTTCCGAAAATTGTCAATGCTGCGTGCTTGCAGAAGTGCGGGATCGGTGATGACCTGATCGGCAGGAACGATTTTCTGCAAGTGTTCGACGATGGCTTCGCGGGAGAGTGACATGACGGTTGATCCTTCGGAGTTCTGGTGCTGATGAGTTTGGAACGGTACAACTGATTGTCGGTGTGTTGTTGGTGTTGTTGGTGTTGTTGGTGTGTTGTCGGTGTGTCGTTGATTTGTCGTGGGAGTGTGGGCGGTGCGTTTGTGAATGGATGCTGCACCTATGGGCTGCTGTTGAATGTTCGAAGTAGTGAACCTCGAAAAGGAATCAACAGCTAACCGTTACAAACGTTGTTTGCCTATTAGTGAAACAGGGGATAGGCCCGTTCTAGAAGTGCATCGGTATGTGAACGAATGTCTTGATAGATGCCGGAGTTGAAACGTTGGTAACGCGCAGTGTTGGCGAGATCAGGGGCAAATGATTCGCGACCCGAAGTCATATGGGCAGCTGCGGTTTCAATGTCGGGATACAACCCGGCTGCGGAAGCAGCGCAGATGGCCGCACCAAGACTTGCGCCTCCGCCGCGAACTGCACCGCCGCTGGGATCAACGGGGATGCTGCGGGAGGCGGGGATACCAAACACGTCGGCAAAGATTTGCATGAACAGTGGGCTTAGTGATCCCCCGCCAGAAATGACGATCTCGTCCAACACTTGCGAAAGCTCTGTGCACATATCATCTACGTGGGTCTTCATTGTAAGGGCGATAGCTTCGAGGATGGAGCGATAGATATGTCCGCGGGTATGGCGTGCATCAAAGCCCAGCATCATGCCTTTGCGGAATGCCTTGTCGGTAGGTGCTAGCCAATCGAGAACGGTCATCAAACCGTCGGCACCGGCAGGAACTTCTGCAGCTTCGCGCTCGATGTATTCCTCGCGGGAAATGCCCAGCGATTCTGCTCGCTCGGCGACTTCAGGGCCGAGCAGATCAAGGAACCAGGTGAGGGTCCACATACCTCGCCGTACGCCGTTGCTCTCATAGAGGTAACGAAGCGGGACGCTGGCAAAGTTGGTCCAGAAGCTGGCCGGCGATTTGTAATTCACCGTTCCCGGCACCATGGCGGCGATATAGGTGCCCAGCGATACCAGCGCAGTGTTGAGGCCGAGTGGGCCAGCACCCAGCATCTCGACGGCCTTGTCATTCGCCGTTGCTACTACTGGCACGCCTACGGGAATTCCCGTCGCCTTCGAAGCTTCGATAGTAAGTGGACCGATGATGTCGCCGGGCATTTGTAAGGTGAGAAGCAGGTTGCGGGGAACCGCGAAGCGCTCGTGCACTGCATCGTCGGTACTCCACTGCCAAGTATCCGAATCGATAGGCCATTGCATGTCGATGCAGTTGGCCGCGGTGTCTTTAAACTCGCCAGTGAAACGATGGGCGATGTAACCCGATGAGGTGGTGGCGTACCGAACCGAAGGATCTATGGGCACATAGGGTTGGTAAGCCCGATCGTCCATCCAACTAATCACCGGTTCGCTCAACGATCCATCTGCACGAAGGAAGGCCTTGTTGCAACGAATTGGACAGATACCAACACCCGCGATCCGCGACTTGGCCGCTTCGCCATGCTTCGACACGAGGTCACTCATGGCCGCACGACTCGCACTGGCTATGGCATCCCAGAGGTCGTCATCGGGATGCACAACCACGCCATGATGCGGACGATCCATGGCCCGCAGCAACTGTGTTCCTTTGGCAAGAACGTTGCCGCGCACGTCGAAGGCCACAACTTTGGCGCTCTGCGTGCCGCAGTCAACACCTATGAGGATTGCATGGTCGGCCATAGTCGTGAAGTTCTCGTGCGTGTCTGTCTCTTGCGTGTCGGTGCGTGTTCTAATTCGTGTTCTAATTCGTGTTCAGGCTGAACTATCGGACGAGGTATCCGCCATCGACCGCAAGCACATGGCCGTTCACGTAGTTCGAAGCCTTGGAGGACAGGAAAACCACAGTACCCATAAGGTCGAGTGTTTCGCCCCAACGAGCCGCAGGAATGTGATCGAGCACGCGTTGATTGGTGACGGGATTACTTCGAGTGTTCTCGGTGATTGCCGTTGCGTAATACCCCGGGGCAATCCCGTTCACTTGAATGTTGTGTTCGGCCAGCTCGTCGCAATAGGCCTTGGTGAGGCCGGCGATTCCGTGTTTGGTGGCTGAATACGCGCTTGACATGCGTCCGCCAAGAAAGCTGAACATCGAGCAGATGTTGATGATCTTTCCGCTCTTCTGCGGCACCATGAATTTGGCGGCTTCGAGGCTCATCTCAAAAGCGGCGGTGAGGTTCACACTGACGGTGGCATCCCACTTGTCGCGACCAAACTCCAACACTTCAGCCATCGGGCAGATCCCAGCGCTGTTGATCAAAATGTCAACAGAACCAAATCGTTCGACACACTTGTTCACTACGGTATTGCACATGCCGGTTTCGGTGATGTCGGCCTTCAGAAACTCGTACCGGGCACCGGCAGCTTCAACGAGGGCTTTGGTGCTGCCATCATCATCGAGAATGCTGGGCACGAACACGTTGGCGCCGCCTTTAGCCAGGGCCAGGCTGAATGCTTGGCCTAAGCCGCTGTTTCCCCCGGTCACGATGGCGTTCTTGCCCGCCAGGCTGAAGTAGTCCATAGCAAAATCGTTGATCATCAAGTGTCCCCCAGGTCACCGGTCTAGCGGGCCCGGCTGAGGCCACGTCAAACCAAGACCTCAGTGTAACCCCAAGACCCCATTCCTTGAACGATCGTCATAAGAATGGTTCGTTGGTCGTTTGTTAGAAGCACTTCCTCAAGATCAACGAAGAAAATCGAACTCTCCAGGTGTTTTGGATCGCTGAGTTGGGGTGTGCCGTTTGAGAAACCGGCCCAGAGTCTGAAGAGGGGTTCTTCCAGTTGCCCACTACGGGGACATACGGTCCCAAAAAGTTCACTTGTACGACAATCTTTCCGATTTGAAACGAGCGACTTGAAGCGCGACTCGTGGAGAAGCCGTTCCTCCCGATACCGCATCGGCCGAACCAACCGGGGCTGACTCTTCAGAAATATTGACCGTCTTTCCACTAATAGAGAATTTAGTACTGCAGCCCAGCTCCACGTTTTGGCGGGGGGCTGTGTTGTTTGCTATCGAGCAGTGGAATTGGGTAGTATTAAACCACGTCTTTTCCCTCGAGCCATAGCGGACAGTTCAAGGTATGTTTGTGCTTCGTCTCCAGCCGCAAGATAACTCGCCGTACCGTTTTAAGGGGTAATATGCAGGCAATATGTCCTTTTTCGGTCTGTGGATGGGGAAGTACATCCTTCTCTGTTTTGATAGCTAACAATTTAAATGGTTTTTTGGATTGACACTTTCGTATAAATTTGATGTTATTTTTGGTCCAATTTTTTCCTTTCAATGGAAATGCCTTTCGCTTTGAGGGGACCACCACCTTATCTCAAAGTCAGTAAGTGTGCAACAAGAAATCGCGATCGGCGAGAGAGGGTCTATCACTAAATTTATAAGAAATCGGAGTCGACAGGCCAGTCGGTCAGTTTGGCTCGCGAAAGTGTAAGCAAACGCCTGAAACCGAACTGCGCTTATACTTTTGGCCGGAAAGTATAAGCAAAGGGGGAAAACGGGGATGAGTTACAGAATCTTGGGTCCTGATCCGGTTGAGGAGCAGTTGAACCGTGTTTTGGCGCTGCTTTCGCAAGGCCAGCCACCGTCGGCGATTGAACTCTCACAGGTGGACGTGAAAGAGGAGGTCGGGCGCCGTGGCCGAAACGGAGCGATCCTTCCTCCTTCGCCGCGGAGTGACGCTGCTGCGCAGTATCTCGTTGCCGAGATGGCTTGTCTGGCCAACACGCCGGGTGGTGGCGCCATCATTCTCGGGGTCGCCGACAACGGCGAGCGGATTGGCACCGATCTCGATCCAGATTGGCTCAGGCACCGGATTTGGGAAATGAGTGAGCACAAACTCACCGTTACCATTCGGGAGGCTGAGTTGGAAGCCACTCGAATTCTGATTCTCACCACGCATGAGGCAATCGAGCCGATTCGCGCAGCCGGAAAACTCAAATGGAGGGTCGACACAAACTGTGTTGAGATCGATGCAACCTCGTGGCATGCGGGCAAACTTCTTCGCAGCGGATTTGACTGGTCGGCACAGCCATCAGGCCACACCACCGCAGATGCCAACGCCGTTGCCCTAGAGATTGCTCGTCGCTACCTGCGTTCGGCCGGTGATCCGAGCTCAATGGATCTAGCCGCCGCCTCGAACAGCGACCTTTTGAGTCGGCTTTCGCTGGTGGATGGCGAAGGGCGCCTCACCAACGCAGGCTCCTTGTTGTTTGTCGAGACTCCAGAAATTGGGATCGACTACATACGCAGACAGGTCCCAGCGGGCGACA
The DNA here is from genome assembly GCA_043754155.1 of Acidimicrobiia bacterium. GTDB lineage: Bacteria > Actinomycetota > Acidimicrobiia > Acidimicrobiales > JANYDT01 > JANMZO01. The sequence goes on along the minus strand of JAYUVJ010000310.1, from coordinate 1,821 downwards.
GTTCCAATCGTCTGCGAGGGAAAGGCCCGCTTCTTGAGCAGGTGTATGAGGTTGATAACGCAAGTAATGCCAACAATCGACTGGTCCACCGGCGTGATGGGTTCGCCGCTGGTCAGTTGCGAGCCATCCCGAGCGGAGCCCTCCGTGAAGCAATAGTTAATGGGATAGTCCACCGCGACTGGCTGTCCCCTGAACCCACCACGGTCGAGCATGTGGGGGACGAACTTGTCGTGACTTCACCTGGCGGCTTCATTGCTGGGGTCAAGCCTTCGAACATCATCACGCACCCGTCGGCTCCCAGGTACCGGAGCCTCGCCGAAGCAATGGCATCGCTTCGACTGGCAGAACGAGAAGGTATTGGAGTTGATCGGATGATTCGCGACATGCTCGCCCTAGGTCATTCGGAACCAAGCATTACGGAGATACCGGGCCCCTATATCCGGGTTGCACTTCTTGGTGGCGATCCCAGCGAGTCAGTTATGAATTTTCTCAGCGAAGTCGTTCCGGCAATTATCGCCAGCGATCTCGATGCCCTTCTCGTGCTTTCGCATCTCATACGAAATAGCTGGGTCGACGAACAGTCTGCCGGTCGTGTTCTTCAGCGACCACCAGAAGAAGCGAAAGCTGCTCTCAGTCGATTGATCGGCGCAAAGTTTGCAGGAGGCTCGGTTCTAAACCTTATGAAGGGGATTCCTGCGGACCAACCGGCTGCTTATCGGCTTGGTCCCGCATCTCGAAATCAGCTCCTAGCTGGGAGGAATCCAAAAGATCTGTCCAGAGCCGGGACTAACTCCGCCTCTATGTTCAATCAGCGAGCAGCCCTTCATTGGGCGAGAGAAAGAGGCCGGATCTCCAGCGCCGAGGCAGCAGAGCTAACTGAACTAAGCCAAGTAAGCGCCGGACGATTGTTGGCTAGTTTGGCAGCTGATGGTCTTCTTAGGCCAGGTCGAGCCACACACGGACGCGGTTTCTTCTATGTGCCAGTTCCCGTTCTGGAAATCACCAACACCGAATCACTGGAAGTCAGAGGTCCGCTATGAAACGGTCGCTCGCATTATTGGTTTTCTGTTTGGCTATCGGGACTCAAGGTACCGAGAGTCTCGCCGTAGCTGTCCCGAAGCCCATACTTCCGGCAAACGTCGCTTGGGTTGTTGACGAAACCGACCCGAATGTTCTCGCTGCTGCGTTTTCTGCTCCCCGTGGTGAAAGTGCTGCGTTCGATCATCAGCGGGCCATCCACGCCGTCGTTCTCAATTCCGAGCTGAAAGAGCCAACGCTGAACGCGATTGCCAATGCCAAACGTCGAGCCGTGGTTGCCAGTGAACTTGATGCCGCATTGCAACTACGTGCACTTACGAAGCCTCAACCAAATCTTCCCAAGTGGAATCTGATTGCTCCCGCCTCAACCGCAGAACTTCGGGCCGCGTATGACAGCGCCCAAAAGGAAACCGGGATTGAGTGGCAGTACCTGGCTGCGGTGAATTTCGTCGAAACCAAGATGGGACGAATCCGTGGGACGAGTACCGCTGGAGCCCAAGGACCAATGCAGTTTCTACCGACAACGTGGAAGATCTACGGCAAAGGCGGCGACATCAACAGTGTCACCGATTCCATTGCCGCAGCGGCGCGTTTTCTCAAAGCAAAGGGTGGCCCCACCAACATGTCGAAGGCGTTGTTTCGCTACAACAATTCCAACAAATACGTCGCCGCCATCACCACCTATGCGCAGAACATGAAGGTCGAACCGGCGTTGTTCAACGAGTACCACGCCTGGCAGGTCATCTACCGTTGGGCCCCGGGCGACGTGTACCTGCAAGAGGG
>JAYUVJ010000309.1:0-2688 GCA_043754155.1 Acidimicrobiia bacterium | reverse complement strand
CTCTAGGGCGAGTCGGATGGCCCGCCCGGCGCGGTCGTAGCCATGGCGGCGTTCGTCGCTTGCGGTGCGTCGTGCTTTCACTTCGGTCCAGTTGGTAGTCATGCCTTCTCCTCGGTGGTGATGTGGCCTTGGTCGATGCAGGTTTGCATTGCTCGTCGTGCGCGTTCGATTTCGTGGCGTTCTCTTGGGCGGGTTTTGGTGAACACGGTTAGCAGAACGATGATGCGTCCCGATGCGATGTAGTAGCTGATTCGGGTCGGTTGGGTGCCAAGGTAGAAGCGAAGTTCGCGTAGTTTTCCGTCGAGCTGTCTGGTGAACGGCTCGCTCAAAAGCACGCCTTGGTCGGCGAGAAGATCGATGTACCGTTCAGCCTGACCAAAATCGTCGTCGGGGAGGTTGTCAAGCCATCGGAGAATTTCGCTTTCTAGTTCGATCGTACCCCAAGCCATAGCAGAGATGCTATCAGTTCATCCTGACGCTCATCCGAATAGAACTGCACCGATGAAAATGTCAAGCCCAAAACTGGAACAGTGGTTACTGTTGGGACGGATGAGGGCAATGATGGCAAAGTCGGTTGTTCTGCGTAGCCGCTTGCGGGTCGAGCCGCAGGCGCAGGATCGTGACAGTGCGGCGTTGCTTTCTATCGCTCGATACGCGCAATGTGGCGGCGAGACGACTGTTTGTTTTCCTAGTGGAACGATGGTTTCGTTGAGCCCGTCGCTGTTGAAGGTGCTTCAGTTTCCGCTTACTCACTTGCCGACGGGAACGTGGTGATGATCCTGTCTTCAGCTGTTGCGCTCAGCCCGACCGAGGCCGCCGATCTACTCGGCTTATCGCGACAATTCGCGGTCCGGCTGCTTGACGATGGTTCGATTCCATCGCAAACGCAAACGCAACCGCAGCCACCGCACCGCAAAGTTTGTTAAGGGACGTGATTACGTTTCAAGAACAACGAGCGAGGAAGCGGGCCGGGCGTCAGGGGATCATGGAGATTGTGGAAGGGAACGATCTTCCGTACTGACGATAGAGCCTTCTTGGCGCTTCTCGCTGTTTGCTTGTTCTAAGCGGAGTTCGGTCGTGCGCTTGGCGACACGTTCAGCGAAGTCTCTGATTCTGGGATGCGCCAGGGGAGCGTTGAGCGTTCCTTGATCGAGTTCGGCTAGCCACTCCTCGGGTTCCATGTGCATCGCGTTCCTTTGTCGTGCTGGGTCGACCTTAAAGAGGACGGGAGCAACACCAGTGGCGTTGCTCCCGTCCGGTTCGAGGCTCTGGTGGCGTGCAAGCAGAGGCGCCCAGAACACTTGCTTTCACCGTACCGCATCAGTCGTGCGACGGATTTGTTCTTTTGCGTTGCGGGTCTCAATCTTGTGTTTTGGTAACGTTGGGAACGTCAAACTCAAGTTAAGTTGTATGATGGTGTCATGGCAGTTGACCGAACCGACCTGAGACGAGCACTGTTTAGGTTGGCGACAGAGCAAGCTGGCTATTTTTCGGCTGCTCAGGCGAAGGGTCTTGGATATTCGTACCAGGCTCAGGCGCATCATGTTGAGGCGGGTAACTGGGTTCGCGTTGAGCGTGGCGTGTTCAGGCTCGCTGACTGGGTGGCAGGGGTTCATGATGAGTTCGCGATGTGGGCGCTTTGGTCCCGGGGAAAAGCAGTTGTGTCTCATGAGTCGGCGTTGGCGGTGCATGGGATCGGTGAGTTTGAATCGGGCAGCATTCATCTGACCGTCCCCCGAAACTTCCGCATGATTGACCCTGCCCTTGCTCTTCACCGCCTCGAGGTGCCAGACACTGACATCGAGGATCGAGTCGGTTTCCGGATCACCACGCCACAACGGACAATCATTGACGTTGCCAGGCAGTCGCCCGACGAAGAACAACTCGCGCGAGCAATCGAACAAGCCGTCCGTGAAGGGCTTCTCAGCGTGCGATCACTCCGGAGCCGCGCCGAAGTTGTTGATGTTGGCGCAGCATTGCAGATTGAACGTGCACTTAACATCGGAGTGAAACGGTGAAGTACGAGACGCCAACTGCGTTGCGTATGGCGCTTGAGGATCGGTTCCGGTTGCGAGCCAGGGAATCAGGAATCCCTGTGGATCGTCTGCGTCGCCGGGTGATGTTTGAGCGAATCATTGCACGGCTTGAATACAGCGAACCTGGCGTGTGGGTGTTGAAGGGTGGCATGGCGTTAGAGGTTCGTTTGCAAGACGATGCGCGCCTGACCAAAGACATTGACCTTGGCTGCCGTGACGACGTCGCCAGCGGCGAAGCGTTGCATGAGCGTCTGGTCGAGGTTCTCCGAACTGATCCGCAGGGTGATCGGTTCGTTTTGCGAGCCAGTCAACCTTCTCAACTTGGTGAGGATGGCGGTGGCCATGTCACGTGGCGGTTGACGGTAAGCGCAAGTTTGGCTGATCGGTCGTTCGGTAAAATCCAACTGGACGTGTCGCCAAGAACGCATGAACTCGCAGCAACTGACCGCATCATCGTTCAATTCGTTGGAGTTTGCTGGTGTCCCGTCGACCACGGCTGAGATTATCGACATCGACCGACACGCAGCAGAGAAGTTTCACGGCATGACACGTGACTTCGGCGATCGTGAAAACTCGCGGGTACGTGACCTTGTCGATCTAGTCATCCTGATCGAGCACGAGTTGCTACATACAGATGAGCTACGTGCACATA
>JAYUVJ010000308.1:0-9679 GCA_043754155.1 Acidimicrobiia bacterium | reverse complement strand
ATTAAGCGGCCCGACAGCACCGTTGCCCTGGGATTCGTGGCCGCCGGCTTGGCTCGAACCGTGGCGTTCCTTCTTGGCTGCTTGGCCTCGGGTGCTACCGGATACATCGGTATGTCGCTAGCCACCAAAGGCAACGTACGTACCGCTGCTGCTGCGCTTGAGACCGACCGCCCGATGCCCAAGGCACTCGACGCAGCCTTCAAGACCGGCGGCGTAGCAGGCATGTTCACCGTTGGCCTGGGACTTCTCGGTGCCACGCTGATCATCTGGGTTTTCCAGAACTCAAGCTCGGTCATCCTCGTGGGGTTCGGCTTCGGCGGGTCGCTGTTGGCGTTGTTCCTCCGTGTAGGCGGCGGTATCTTCACCAAGGCCGCCGACGTGGGAGCCGACCTCGTAGGCAAAGTTGAAGCCGGTATCCCCGAAGACGACCCACGCAACCCCGCAACCATTGCCGACAACGTTGGCGACAACGTAGGTGACTGTGCTGGTATGGCCGCCGACCTGTTCGAGTCCTACGAGGTAACCCTCGTTGCTTCCATCATTCTCGGCGTCGCAGCATTCAAGGCTGTCTACCCCGATGACCCAAAGAAGTGGGCGCTTGGACTGATTTTCCCATTGGCCGCTCGCGCCGTGGGCGTCGTTGCCTCCATCGCTGGCTTGTTTGCCGTGAAAGCCAAAGACAATGAGACCGACGCGCTCAAGCCCATCAACCGTGGCTTCCTTGTCGCTGGATTACTCACCGTTGTAGGCGTAGGCGCACTGGCGTTTGGTTACGTCGGCAACAAACAGGGCACCCGCCTGGTCGACGGAACCTCGACAAACACGTTGAGCAATATTGGGCTTCGCTGCTGGCTTGCCGTGGTGGTGGGATTGGTACTTGCACAGGTCGTTTCTCGCCTCACTGAGTACTACACCGCCACGCACCATCAGCCCGTGAAGGACATTGCTACCTCGGCGCGAACCGGCCCAGCAACCGTTGTACTTTCGGGAACTGCTTCGGGTCTTGAATCCTCGGTATACGCAGTGCTCTCGATCGCTCTTGCCATCGGAACCGCGCTCACCCTTGGTGGCGGCAACCTGCAGGTGAGCTTCTACCTCGTTGCCCTTTGCGGCATGGGCATGTTGGCCACGACCGGGGTAATCGTTGCTGAAGACACCTTCGGCCCGGTATCCGACAACGCCGCCGGCATCGCCGAAATGTCGGGCGAATTCCATGGCGATGCCGAGCGAATCATGGTTTCCCTCGACGCCGTTGGTAACACCACCAAGGCCGTAACTAAAGGCTTCGCCATCGGTTCCGCCGTAATTGGCGCCGTAGCCATTTTCGCTTCCTTCATTGAAGGTGCCGTAAAAGGTGGCGCCGGCGTGCTCTCAAAGCTTTCCCCTGAGGAACTGAAGCTCAAGGTTGAAGCAGCTGAGAAGACCGCCCGTGGTGTCTTTGACCTTCTCCCCATCAACGTGGCCGATCCCAAGGTCTTTATCGGCCTGCTTATCGGTGGCGCCGTACCGTTCCTGTTCTCCTCACTCGCCATTCGTGCCGTTTCGCGTACCGCTGGTGTCGTGGTTGAAGAAGTTCGTAAGCAGTTCGCCGACGGAAAGATCATGGCCGGAACCAAGGAACCAGATTCCTCCGCCGTTATCGACATCTGCACCACTGCTTCGCTTCGTGAACTCACCACGCCTGCGCTGCTCGCCGTGTTGACGCCAATCGTTGTTGGCTTCGGTTTGGGCTTCGCCCCACTCGGTGCCTTCTCCGCTGCGGTGATCCTCACCGGTCAGCTCATGGCTAATTACCTTTCCAATGCTGGTGGAGCATGGGACAACGCCAAGAAGTACATCGAAGACGGCAACGAGGGCGGTAAGGGCTCTGAGGCTCACAAGGCTGCCGTTATTGGCGACACCGTAGGTGACCCGTTTAAGGACACCGCCGGCCCAGCGCTCAACCCGCTGATCAAGGTTATGAACTTGGTGTCCTTACTGGTGCTTCCTGCCATCATCACCACACAGGACAAGACCGGCACCCGCCTCGCCATCGCCGGCGCCGCCCTGCTCGTGTTGGTCGGTTCCATCATCCGCACCGCCAGGCAAAAGTCCCTCCTCTAAGAACGAGAACCTTCGGGTTGGGTCAGTTGTTAAGAATTATTAACCACAACTGACCCAACCGCCCTGGCCCGCCACCGAGTCGCAACCATGTCCGATGAAGCTCTTCGACGGTTAAAAGCTTTCGTCGCAGCGCATCGTCGACCATCTTTCCGACAAACCGTTCATTGAATCGTCCACCGATATCGCAAATGGTGCGAGCAGCATTGGTTACCGCTAGACCATTCACAAGCGTGAAATCGTCGAGCAGGAAAGTTAATGTTCTATGGCGTGCGACACCGATGAGTTTAATGTGAGCGGAATTCCTTGGCTGAAGAACGTGGACCATTGTCTTTGCAACCGACCGGCTCAGTCCATGAACCAAAGCAGCGGTGTCGAGGCCGCATACAGATGGACAGCGCGTAGCCAGAACCGCTGCGAAACGGGGTCAGTTGTTGAGAACTATTCGTGACACCTGACCCATCCCCAGACGGTTCCAGTCAAGCGATCCCGTTGAGGGCTTCGTCGAATGACGGGGATCGGTGAAGTCTTAAGGACTCGCCATTAGGCTCCATCCATGCAAACGCTTGCCGTTCTTGGCCTTGACCCCCGAAAACTACTGACGGATTTTGGACCAATCGGCCTGTTCCTGATCATCTTCGCTGAATCAGGGTTACTGGTTGGATTCTTCCTTCCCGGTGATTCGTTGCTGTTCACCGCCGGGCTGCTCACGTCAACGCATGTGATCAAACAACCCCTAGCCCTGATGTGCGGACTGGCCTTCGTCGCAGCCGTGCTCGGTGATCAAGTTGGCTACCAAATCGGCAAAAGGATTGGGCCCGAGCTATTCACGCGGCCCAAATCAAAACTGTTCTCCCCGAAGCACGTTGTGAAGGCGCAAGAGTTCTTCGACAAGTACGGCGCCAAGACGATCGTTATGGCACGCTTCGTACCCATCGTCCGCACCTTCACGCCCGTACTCGCCGGTGTTGGTGCCATGAAATGGCGCGTCTTCGCAATTTACAACGTTGTTGGCGGGGCTCTGTGGGCTATTGGCGTAACCCTGCTCGGCGCGGCGCTCGGTAAAAGGTTCCCGTGGATGGAAGAACGAATCGACATCTTGGCCGTCGTTATCGTTGGTGTTTCAGTGTTGCCGATGGTGATCGAAGTGCTCCGTCATCGAGCCAAAAACCGGGCCGCTTAGTTCGACAGCAGGCTTGTTGACTACTGATTCAGCGAAGTGTCGGCGTTGGGAATGAGCGAAGCGTAAACGACGACGTTTGACGTGTAAGAACCAAGCGCGGAATCAAACTTTCCGCCGCACGTAATCAGACGCAGTTCTCGTGCGGTGGTAGGCCCGTACACCTGCTCCGTAGGAAAGTAATCCTTAGGGAATTCATCGATTCGGGTGACAGCAAACGTAAGCAGCACGCCATCGTTACGAGCGACGCGGATGTTATCGTCGGGCTTGAGTTTCACCAGGTTCTTAAAGATCCCAGGACCATTGTGGCTAGCAGCATGCCCAGCAAACACCGCGGCGCCAGGCTCGCCTGGCTGTACTGAACCATTGAACCAACCAATGACGTTGAAATCGACTGGTACCTCAAGTGAACCATCTGGCTCTAAGCCCAACTGTACGATTTCACTCGACGCAGCAATTGATTTGATCGACACATAAACAGGCTGCTTCGCTGTGATTGATTCGATCGCAGCGCTCGTGCCTTGGCGAATCAAAAGCGATGAAGCACTCACAGAACCGGAGCCTGCCCCAGGAGCATCGCGCTGAAGCACCTCAGTAGCGAAAGAACTATTCGCGTCGGCAACTGCTCCGGGTACAAACCCAAACGAGCCCGATAACGAAGCAATAGAAGCCACAACAAATGCACCGAGAACTCCAGCCCGAGAGTGATCCCGCAGCTTTCGCTTCTTTCGATGCTTAGGAACGTAACCAGCCATCACGCAACCACTGTAGTGAACCTTCAATGCCGATGAGGTTCTTTACGTGGTTGATAGCAAGTTCACGAGCTCGTTCTTATTTGTAGCTGGTTCTCTTCAGAGCTCGAAACGATCAGCAAGAGTGTTTTGGTTGTTGAGCAACCGGTCGCCCTCGATCTGAGACTCAGCCATTAGTTCACGCTGTCATAACGTCGGCGCAGACCAGCGAGAATCATGACGATGAATGCTCCAACCAGGGCAAGTAGTGAAATGGCACTTGAGGTATCGCTCAGGCCACCAAAACCCGTCTTGGCGCCACCTACAGGCATCGAGCCCTTGGTATCGGTAGTTCCCTGGGCGCCCGCTCCACCAGCGTTTGAGCCTCCCGCTGTAGCCCTTCCGCCATTGTCGTTCGTACCGCCGATTGGCGTTTTTCCGGTCGACCTTTTGCCCCCGCCAGTTGACCCTCCGCCGACTGCAGCGGGCAGAGTGGTAGGCGTGATGGGGGCTTTGGTTGGAGGAATGGTCGCAACTGGTTCTGTGGCTGGAACAGTTTCCGGTACAGCCTTGGTGACAGCGGGTGTCGCGCCAGCTTTAGTTGCATTGGGAGTTGAATCAACGGAAGAATCCGCTGGCGTGGTCTCTCCGGGGACGGTTGCTGCAATGGTTCCAACAGTGGTGGGCGCAGCAGTTCCTGATTTGGCGGGTAGGTCTACGAAGCCGCGCAGAGTCGGTGGTTTGTTCGCTCCACCAACGGCCGCGATCGTATAAATACCGCCAGGCTGCACCGTTACCGGCTTCTCGATGGCAACCGCGGTGTCGCCAGCTTTACGTACCTGAAGCACATAGGGACCTGCGGCCACTTCTACGTAAGTGGTGATGGCGCCAAATTCGACGGACGGGAACAGTACGTCGCCATCCTTTACGCCAACATCGACCGTAGGGGTGCCGTCAGAGGCATGGATGACACGAATTTTGGACTTTCCGGCAGCTGGCAGGGCGAGATCATCCTGGAAGACCTTGGCCTGAATATTGGCTACGGGCCCAAGTGCGGCTGCAGTAAAGGACTCTCCGCCGGCAAGTTCGGGTGACGCGGTAACCAAGGCTGGCGACGTTTCTGGCTGGCCTTCCCCACGAACTTCGATGGTGTGTTTGCCCGCAGGAAGCGTGATGTAATCACTCACTGCCTGGTAGGGCACTCTGTTCATCCGCTTCTTGCCGTCGATATACACGTCGACACCATTGGCATCTGGCGAGAAGTGAGCAAGGCGGATCCTGGCGTCACGTGCTTGAGCCTGCGCGGCAAACGGCATAGCGAGTGCGCTGAGGGTGAAAGCAGCGATTGTGGCAAATGAGCGAAGCCTCACGGAACGAGGTCCTTTCGAAGCGCCGGTGGTAACCGGTAATGCGGGGAAGTGGAAAACAAGGGGATGAGCCAGAAATCTGACAAATTCCATGCCCGTTGTTTTTACACCCTGTTACGTACAAATCCAGGGATATCCCGTGGAGTAAATTCTCTGGTTACTCGGTGTGACCTGGCCTGCAACAAAAAGCAGAGCCGTTCGAGTCCTGAGCTGGATTGACACTGTTGGGCAGGTTTGTTGCGGGTGTGACAAATCAGATGCTTGACAGGGGAGGGGGAAACAGTGGGAAGGTGGCCGCACTGTGTCTGACACGAACTCCTCCGCCGGCGCCAATAGCGCTACCTTTACCCGTGCCCGATCGGGCGCTAAACCCTTAGTGATTGTTGAGTCTCCGGCGAAAGCCAAGATCATCGCTGGGTTCCTTGGCCCCGATTTCGTGGTGGAAGCCTCCATTGGCCATATCCGCGACCTTCCGCGTTCAGCAGCCGATATCCCAGAGTCACATAGGTCACAGGCCTGGGCCAAGCTCGGTGTCGACGTCGACCACGGGTTCACGCCGCTCTACGTAATAGCGCCCGAGAAAAAGGCTCACATCACCAAACTTAAGGGTTTGATGAAGGACGCCAGCGAGCTCTATCTGGCCACCGACGAGGATCGAGAAGGCGAATCGATTGCCTGGCACCTTTTGGAGGTCCTCAAGCCCAAGGTTCCGGTTAAGCGGATGGTGTTCCACGAAATCACTCGCGGCGCGATTCAAAAGGCCGTTGACGAATCTCGTGATCTGGATTCAGCATTGGTAGAAGCCCAGGAGTGCCGACGAATTCTCGACCGTCTGTACGGTTATGAAGTTTCGCCCGTGCTGTGGAAGAAAATCACGCCGGGCCTCTCTGCTGGTCGTGTGCAATCGGTGGCCACTCGTTTGATTGTTGAGCGTGAACGAGCACGTATGCGTTTCCGTTCGGCTGGGTATTGGGACCTTTCTGCATCGTTTGCCAAGCTCCCCATTGATGCTTCCGGCGGCGAGTTTTTTGACGCCACCATGATCTCTCTCGACGGTGCACGCCTCGCTACGGGCAAAGACTTTTCTTCCGACGGACTGTTGACATCATCGAGTGCCGTGGTTCTTGATGAGGCTCGCGCCGGGGCGTTGGTTGGTCGCTTGGCCGATGCCGCCTTTGCTGTTCGTTCGGTTGATGAGAAACCGTATCGACGATCACCGTATGCACCGTTTATGACGTCCACGTTGCAGCAGGAGGCCGGTCGAAAGTTGCGGTTCTCGTCGCAACGGGCCATGAGTGTGGCGCAGCGTTTGTACGAAAACGGCTACATCACCTACATGCGAACCGATTCGACCACGTTGTCCGACACCGCCTTAAATGCCGCTCGTGCTCAGGTTCTTGAGCTGTATGGTCGCGATTACTTACCCGACGCGCCGCGCCAATATGCCAAGAAGGTAAAGAGCGCGCAGGAGGCCCACGAAGCGATTCGCCCTGCCGGTGAAACCTTCCGTACTCCTGCACAAGTTGAGCGTGAACTGAACAACGACGAGTTCCGTTTGTATGAACTTATTTGGATGCGCACCATTGCCTCGCAAATGAACGACGCCCGGGGAACCTCAGCTTCGGTTCGCTTAGGTGCGACCACTTCAAACAATGAGGACGTTGAGTTTTCGGCGTCGGGCAAAATCATTACCTTCCCAGGGTTTTTGCGTGCCTACGTTGAAGGGGCCGATGATCCCGATGCGGTGCTTGAAGACCGTGAGGTCCGCTTGCCCCAAGTTGTACCTGGCGATGCACTGCGCGCTGATGATATGCATGCAGATGGCCACTCCACCCAGCCGCCTGCCCGCTATACCGAAGCTTCGTTGGTAAAGACGCTCGACGAAATGGAAGTCGGTCGTCCATCCACGTATGCCTCGATTATGGGCACGATTCAAAACCGTGGATACGTTTGGAAAAAGGGCACGGCGCTTATTCCTTCGTTCACGGCGTTTGCCGTAATTGGTTTGTTGGAACAACACTTTGGTGACTTGGTGGATTACAAGTTTACGGCTCGTATGGAGAGCGATCTCGACACTATTGCCAACGGTGAAGCCCACTCGGTGCCGTGGCTAACTCAGTTCTACTTTGGTGGCGAAGCTCCTCCAACCGCCGGTGCTATTGCCCCAAATCCTGGCTCGGGAAGCCCGGTAATGCCCGGCCTGAAGTCGATGGTTGTCGATCGTTTGGGTGACATTGATGCCGCGGAAATCAACACCATTGTCATCGGGAACGGTGTTGACGGACAGCTGATTGTGGTGCGTCCGGGGCGTTATGGGCCGTATGTGAAGCGTGGCGAAGATACGGCTTCGGTTCCCGAGGATCTGCCACCCGACGAGCTCACTACGGCGAAAGCCGAAGAGTTGTTGGCCGCACCAAAGGGTGACCGTGTGGTTGGCAACGATCCCGAAACCAATATGCCGATTTTTGCCAAGGCTGGTCGCTTTGGACCGTATGTGCAATTAGGAAATGTTGAATTGCTTTCGGTGAATTCGCCGGAGCCGGTTCCGGAGTTCACCAAAAAGGGTTTGCCCAAGAAGCCTAAGAAGGTTGAACCACCTAAGCCTCGCACGGCATCGTTGTTCAAAACCATGAGCGTGGAATTGGTGACCCTTGAAGAGGCGTTGGCCTTGTTGACGTTGCCTCGTTCGCTCGGTTTGGATGAAGCAACCGGGGAAGAAGTGATTGCGTCTAACGGCAAGTTTGGTCCGTACCTTCGCAAAGGTGTCGATAGTCGCTCGATTGGCAGCGAAGAAGAGTTGCTCACTATCACCCTCGAGCAGGCATTGGCTATTTACTCGCAGCCCAAGACGTTTGGAAAGCGCAATGCAGCCCCGAAGCCGCCGCTCGCCACCTTCGGCGACGATCCAGTTTCGGGCAAGCAAATCGTGATGAAAGAAGGTCGCTTCGGCCTCTACGTAACCGATGGAACAACGAACGCTTCGCTGCGCCGTGGTGACGATGCCGAGACGATCACCATCTCACGTGTTGTGGAGTTGTTAGCCGAGCGACGCTTGAAGGATGAGACCGACGGACCCAAGATCGCTCGTGGTGGCCTGAAGAAAGCCGTAGCGAAGAAAGCTGTACCGAAGAAAGCTGTACCGAAGAAAGCCGCGGCGCCGAAGTTGGCCACCAAAGTGATCAAGGCCGGCACGTCGAAAACCTCCAAAGCTGCGAAGAAGAAAGCCGTAGCCAAGAAGGGCTAAGAGTCTTGCTGTCTGCACCGCCTTCCAGTTTGTTCCGTTTCCCGTTTTCCTTTAATCACCAAGTAATTGTTATGCCACACGGAATTCGAATCTTCGTTAGAACTTATGTTCACGTATCATTCTCAGAAATGAAGCGTTCGCGATTGTGCCTCGGTCCCTTTGGCATGAAGAAAAAGTGTGTGCACGTATGAGTTCCTTCATCGTTTTCGAAGGTTCGGATGCCAGCGGCAAGACCACGCAAGCTTCGCTGTTGGCTGCTCGTATTGGTGCACGGCTAACCAAGGAGCCGGGTGACACGCCAGCCGGAATCCGGATTCGTTCGCTGCTGCTTGACCATTCCCCGGAAGGTGCAACACTTTCGCCCCGGGCAGAAGCATTGCTCATGGCCGCCGATCGTGCCCAACACGTCAGTGAAGTGATCGAACCGACCTTGCGAGCCGGTCAACATGTTGTGTGTGATCGCTACATCGGTTCGTCGATTGCGTACCAAAGTGGCGGACGGGGACTACCGGCGGACCAAATTCGTTGGATCTCGGAATGGGCCACCACCGGTCTTTGGCCCGACGTGATCGTGCTGCTTCGTGTCCCTCTTGACGTTGTTCTCGGTCGACTCGCCGCAGCCGGCGTTCCCGACCGATTGGAATCCGAAGGCGCCGGATTTCTAGGCCGCGTGATGGAATCCTTCGACGCCCAAGCAGCGGCCGATCCCGAGCGCTGGCGTGTGGTCGACGGCATGGGTACCATCGAAGAAGTCCAAGCCGGAGTACAAGCCGCCGTCGGCCCCTTCATTCTGTAGCCCCCACGATTGCCCGTGGTCTGACGGGCGTATCAGGCGAAACCAGCATAGTGAGGGTCCCGCGTGTTGGTTGGCGGTACGGTTGGTTGGCGTGGGCGTTGATTGGCGTGGGCGTTGATTGGCATAGGGTGGGCGGGTCATGGATTCCTTGTTTGATGCGTCGTTTTTCGACACACATCCTGTTGCTAAACCGGCTGAGAAACCATCGGCGATTGTGGGGCAGCTCGACATTTTCGGCAATGTTGTTGGTCTGGGCGACGT
>JAYUVJ010000307.1:0-2020 GCA_043754155.1 Acidimicrobiia bacterium | reverse complement strand
GGTGACATGTTCGGGTACGCAGACTGTCTCGCTCAAGCCATACGTGCACATACTTCTGGTTTGGCCGCTGGATCTGGTTTGACCCCCGACGTGGTTGTGCTGGCGCAAGCCTCCATGCGAGAAGTTCCACGTCTGTTGGCTGATCTGGACATGCATGTGCTCACCAGCCTGGCATTGGCAGTCAAGGCCGCAACCGCTCCGTAGCAACTGCCGCACCTTAGGTATCTCCACTACGAAGGGATGGGTCCTGGTTGGAACTGGCCGCGCAACTCCGCTTCGCCTTATGCATGCATATTGGGTGGGATTTTCACCCCTAATAGGGTGCAAAATCCTACCCAAACTCCTCACGAAGGGGCGGTTCCAACCTTCACGCGGGCTGGGGGTTGGTTGCTAGCGCGGTTGCCAGATGGGGTGACGTTTTTCTAGGAAGCTAGCGATGCCCTCTTGTCCGTCGGCGGTTACAGCGTTTGCGGCCATGACTTCGATGGCGTAGCTGTAGGCCTTGGGTTGATCGAGGTCGACTTGTGCGTAGAAAGCCGCTTTACCCATGCCCTTGGCGAAACTTGAACCACGAGTGCACCGTTTCAGGAAATCATAGGTAAACGTATCGAGTGTCGACGGGTCGACGGCGTAGTTGATAAGCCCCCACTCAGCTGCGGTTGCGGCATCAATCGGATCGCCAGTCATGGACAGTTCCAAAGCGCGTTTACGGCCAATATTGCGGGCGACGGCGACCAGGGGCGTGGTGCAGAACAGTCCACCTTTTCCTCCGGGAAGTGCGAATCCCGCGGTATCGGCGGCGACGGCAAGATCGCAACTGGCTACAAGTTGGCATCCAGCTGCGGTGGCGAGAGCATGAACTTTCGCCACGACGGGTTGAGGAACTTCCTGAACCAACGTCATCAATTCGGTACACGTCTGCAGAAGTTTTCGAAGGTAGCCCAGATCCTTCCCGGCCATGTCGGCAAAATCGTGTCCCGCAGAAAACACCGGGCCATTGGCTGCCAAGACGATGCCTCGGGCGCTCGAATCCCCGGCTTCTCGCAACACCGAGATCAACGTCTTCATCATGAGCAGCGATAACGCGTTGCGTTTCCCAGGGTTATTGAGTGTCACCGTCGCAAACCCGCCGGGCTCGTCAATGCTCAGCACTACAAGGTCGGTGGATTCAGAAGCTGTCAAAGCGCTCATACCTCAACCCTACGGGTTCGTTGAAAACTTGTGAAGCCAACAGGACATGAGAGGGGCTTCTGGGTTACGGCCGTCGAGTTTCACCGGTTTTAGTGAGACAAATTTTTCCAGTTTTTCCAGTTTTTCCAGTTTTTCTGGCTGAACAAACGAATCCGAAATTCGCCACCTTGGTGCGGCTCAAGCTAGGGAACGGATTGGTCGATGGTGTCTCGATGGATTCAGAAATGTTTGCAGTTCAGGCTCTTGGGTTGCGTAAGGCTTACGGCGAGAAGATTGCGGTGGGTTGTTTGGACCTCGCTGTGCCTGCGGGCTCGTTCTTTGGCGTGGTCGGGCCCAATGGCGCAGGCAAGACCACTACTTTGCGGATGATGACGGGTTTGCTGCGCCCTGATGCTGGCCGAGTGATGATCGACGGGATAGATGTGTGGGCCAACCCCATTGCCGCCAAAGAGATCATCGGTGTGCTTCCCGACGACCTTCGCCTGTTTGACCGACTAACGGGCGAACAGTTCCTCACGTATATAGGTCGGATGCGTCGCATGGAAATCCCCACGGCGACGAAACGATGTGTGGAAGTGCTCGAACTTCTGGGGCTCACCGAATCGTCGAAGGAGATCGTGGCCGATTACAGCCAAGGTATGCGCAAGAAGATTGCCCTCGGCGCAGCCATCATGCACATCCCCAAGGTCTTGTTTCTCGACGAGCCTTTTGAATCCGTTGATCCTGTCTCCTCACGAATGGTGCAAGAAGTGCTGGCGAAGTTCCGGGCCGATGGTGGCACGGTGATCTTCTCGTCGCATGTGATGGAAACCGTAGAAAACCTCTGCGA
>JAYUVJ010000306.1:0-5971 GCA_043754155.1 Acidimicrobiia bacterium | reverse complement strand
CGATCACTATCACCATCGCGAACACGGTCGCCATCAAAAGCAACACTGGCCGACGACGACGGTGCGAGATGGGCGCTAGGAATCCATGCTGGGTAGCCACGCGAATCAGAAGTCGACGGCTGCCACGGCAAACGCACTTCAGACCATCCACTATGCTCACTTATTACTATGACTGGCTCGCCGAACAATGCGCTCGTGGAAATCCGCCCGAGCAAATCAAGGCGCAGTTCATGCGTGAGTGAAGCCATCCAAGCGGCCATATCTGGCACCGGTTGGGTTACGGGGAGATCCTCAATTCGAGCCGCACTGGTGCTAATCCAGGCTGCGGTAACCGGAACGGCAACAACCGCGTCGGCGCGTTTAGAAGATGATGAGCTTTGGGGTGGCATAGCTCACCTCATTTCATAGGTGTACATAGCTTGATCATGGGGTGCTGGTTGACACGGCCAATATACGCCGTACAGCCCGTCCGAATCACGATGAAGCAATCGAAACGTAACCATCAACATAGGTTAATGGCCACGTGTCCTTTGCCCACCAACCAGCATCAAGATCATGCACACCACCGAGCAACGATGCGAAACGCACTGCAGCAGCCACCGAGTGGGGATGTTCCATCATCGAACCAATTAGCACACCCAACCCCGCCGCACGGGCCTTTGCCACAGCTATTCCACTACCCGTAAGCCCACCAAACTTCATGAACTTAACGTTGATGGCATCGGCTGCTCCAGCGGCAATGATCCGATCAACGTCGGCCAGTGTTCTTGCCGATTCATCTGCAACCACAGGGATCGGCTTGATCCCTCGAGCGAGGCACCGTTCCTGAACTCCTAAGCGCACTTCCCGCAATCCATGCAGATCTGCTGCTGGGGTGGGCTGTTCAAACAAGTCAAGCATCACGTTGGCATCGAGTGCAGAATCAAAGATTTGTAGCGCCTGCGCCACCGTCCAACCTTGATTTGCATCGATCCACAACTGCACAGAGCCCAGTTTCCCAGGATCGCGATGGTCTGGGTGATCGGGTCCGAAAACGAGACGTCGCCCGATAGGGTTTTCTTCGCCTCTACGGATCGGGCTGTGCCGGTTATCGGGCGACAGCCGCGTAACGAAATGCTCCAAATGTTCCCCACGCTCCAAATGCCCCGGATGTTCCAGCCGAACGTTCGCTTCCGGACTGCCGGTAGCACCCAATGCTTCGGCCAAGGCAATCAAACGCTGCGCATCATGCTCGGGATCAGCCCCAAGTTTCGCCTTAATTACCCGAAAGCCTGCGGCCACGCGTCGATGCGCAGTGGCCACCATATCTCCGATTGAACCAGCGCCAATCGTCACCGAAGTAACAAGGTTCGCATGCTCGCTACCTAAAGACCGAGATGCGCCGAAAACCAAATTGTGCAGGGCCAGATCAACACCCGCAGTGCCCGACGAACATTGCCTCGTCCAATCTTCATAGTCACGATCGGGAATCCCAAACACGGCATTACTCTGCGCGCCTAGTACATAGGGTCTTGCATCAATCCGGCCTGAAAGCTTGCCACTCGTTTTGCCTTCAAGGCGGCCTGCAATTTCACCATCAACTTGGCCTGAAACGGTGCCTCCCTCTTGGCCAGAAACGATGTCGCGACCAAACAGGTACGGGGATACGACTTGATCAAGATGTGATTCGATCGCTTCAAGGCTGTCACCGGTAATTGCTGGGGTAGCAGTGGCGTAGCCCACTCCGACCCGGTCTCCAGCATGGATCTCCACCCGAATGGAAGAAATAGAATCCGTTTCTCGAATCGCCGTACGAAACGTTTCATGCAATGGAATTTCTACCCGACTATGGATCAGGCGATCGACCTTCACAACGCACCCGCACTGTTCGCGCCATGGGAAGTCGAAGCAGTGCTCATCGGCCCTCAGAACGATCCGCACCATCAAAAGATCCCGGGAACGCAACCGCAACCGCACTCGCAACGGCACTTCCCATCGCACTCGCACCGGCACTTCCCATCGCCCTCGCACTCGCACTCCGCGCGTTGAGGGAAACGGGCACACCCAACGGGATGGTGAGGTGACGGATCCCGTGCCCAAACGGCGCGTCAAGAATGAATGGACCTTGGATAGAGTTCAGTCGTTCGCGCAGCACCTCTTCAACCTCGGCCGGTTCGCCGCAACCAATCCACTCGCCACAAACGACACCAACCGCATGGGCGAACCAACCCGCACGTAGTAGTTGCGTGAGCATACGATCAATCCGATACGGGGACTCATTCACGTCCTCAAGCACGGCCACAAAAGGACGACCAGGAGCTGCACCGTCAACGCTTCCACACAACGATGCCAAGACCGCAAGGTTCCCACCAAACCACGGCGCCACAATCGAACCGCTTCGCACTACACGCGCAGAACTCCAATACGGGGTTGAATAGCCGCTTGGCGCCATTTCAGCCCCTGCGATCTCTCCACACAATACGGAAACAAACGAATCGTGGGTAGGCCCGTCGACTAATGATCCTGGCGCCACACCCAGAGCTAACAACCCAGAAACGTGAGGCCCGAGCAACGAAGCCCATGAGGTATGCACGCGTAGTGCTTCATGGAGGGCGGTGATATCGCTCATCCCCACCACTGGACGCACTCGGGCAGCGTCCACAGCAGGCCAGTCAATCAGGTCAAGAATTCGACTCACCCCATAGCCACCACGGGCCACCAGCACTGCAGCGATTGACGGGTCTGTAAGTGCCCAAGCAAGGTCGTGGGCACGGGCCTCATCGGGGCCAGCAGTAAACGCGTCGGCCGCAGAACTATGGCGTCCCAAGACCGGCTGAAATCCCCACGATCGCAAGCGCAACAACCCATGCTCTAGAGTCAAAGAGTTCACCACCCCCGAGGGAGAAATCACCGCAACTTTTGATCCCCGGCCAAGTAAACCCCACGGTAATGTCGACGGATCCCAAGCAACCTTGATAAACGACTGAGCGAAAGAGTTCGTCGGATCGTTCATCGAAAGTTCTCAGCCAATGATTTCCAAGAAAACCGATTATCATAAGCATACATAGCAACCCTGCGAACGGCATCTATTGCGTTCTCCTCGGATAAACCCGAAGTGCAAACCACTAGAACAAAGGGATCCGTATCATCCGGCTCAACAAACGCCACATCATGCAGCACGTCGAAGGTCTGGCCCTCCTTGTTTCCCACCACAACTTCGCCTCGCTCAATCGCCTCACCAAGAGCGAAGGCAATCATGGAACGCTGCGTCTGGTTCCGCAGCACTTCGCACAAGTACGACAACGAATCATCAGAGGCAATCGTCCCAAAACGAATATTCCACATCAACTGTGCAGCATCAATCGCCGTCAACCTGTTGGTGCGGCCGGCGTCGCGAGCAGGGCTATCAAAGAGCATGCGCTCGACAACGCTGTTATCGCACCCGGCCTCAAGCAATACCCAGTTGATTGATTCAAGACCAACCGCTTGCATCAACAGGTTCGCCCCTTCATTAGATGACACGGTGATCGATCGGCGCAATGCCCGCGCCACGCTTACCTGAGCCACACTTACCCCCGCTGCTACCCCAATCCCTCGAGCAGCAACTGAATCCCGCCGAACCCAATGCGATGGGAACACCTCGCCCGCCTCTCCAAACGCACCACTCCTGTTCAGCTCATCGCCTTCACACAGTTCGCTGCTCTCCGCGTTTTCATCAGAAAGAAAAAGCTCTCGATCAGACGAATCATCATCAATAACAAAACGAGAACCATCGAGACCCGATACAAATCCACCATCAAACATCAGTAGATCATCGGGCGACAAGGTGCCCCGATCAAGCTCCCTCAGCACCGCAACAGCCACCGCCAATTTGATGATGCTGGCTGCGTAACACATCACGCTCGGACGGTTATCGAGCCGAGTAACTCCATCAACATCGACCAAGGCAATCGATACACAGGCCAACTCAAAGTTACTCAAAACCAGTTCTTCAGAACCCATACATCGCAGCGTAGCGGCGCTTAAAGAACCGTCAAGGTAGCAAAGGACCGACAACCGTTACCAAATGGCCTGAACGACCGCACCCAACCCGTCGACGTCGGCCAACGGTGTCTCAAACAATGGAATGCGCACCACTGTGGCCGGAACTTTGGCAAGCTTCGCCAACTCACGCTGTTGTGTTTTAGCCGAATCCGAGAACCGCAAGAACGTCTCGGCGAGAGCCTTCACCATGTGTTCATCACGAATGGCGTCACCTTCACGAGGGGCGGCTTCATCACGAATGGCATCACCATCACGAGTGGTGGCACCACCCAACGAGCCACGGCCCGGTCCACCGCTCGATCTACGGCCTGGTCCAAGCTCCTGTCCACGCAATGCACCCTGGCGGTTCTTGGCCCTCAAAACCGAACCCAGATGCGAACCCGAAACCGCATCGAGCAACTCAGCAGCAGCGAGTCTCGTGCCGTCGTCAAGGAACAAATCAGGCAACGTACGGTTTACCACCAAGGCTCCAGTGCGCAGATTCCTTCGCTCGAGTTCGGCAAGAAAAAACTCTGCTTCCTGCAATGGAGATTCACTAGGCGTACTTATGACAACAAACGAAGTAGATTCATCGTGCAACAACGCCCCTACCGAAGAAGCACGCTTGACAAAACCGTCGTACATCGATTGGAAAAGCAAGAAAAACTCCGCAATGTCAGCCAAAAATGCCGATCCCAAAATGCGATCGGCCACCTGGTAGAACGGCTTCGCGGCAAGGTAACCCAAACGACCAGCCCGCTCACCACCCAGTCGGTAGGGCATAGTGATCCACTTCAACAACGTTGACGAAAAGAAATCGGCCATGCGTTGCGGCGCGTCAAGGAAATCCAACGCGTTTCGCGAGGGCGGCGTGTCAATCACAATCAGGTCATACAAACCTTGTTTGCGCAATTCGTATAGCCGCTCCATCGCCACATAATCGTGGCTTTGCACAAACCGTTGCGTGATATTTCGATACAAGGGGTTGGCCAAAATCTTGGTGGTCGTAGCGCCATCGGGAGAAATTCGGCGAATCAAATCATCCCAACTTGCCGAAGTATCCAACATGGCAATGGCCAGAGAACCTTTGGCCTCAACAAGGGGAATCGTCGTGGCTTCATTCCCTACCGATTGCAAACCCAAGGCCGCCGCCAAGCGTTTGGCCGGATCAACGGTGAGTACCAGCACCCGTTGTTCACTGTGACGCGCCGCTCCTAGTCCAATTGCCGCTGCCACCGTCGTTTTCCCCACCCCACCAGCCCCGCACGTCACCACAATCGACGATGACGTAGCGAGCGCACGCACACCAACACGCACCTCCGAAATCACCATTGGTTGAGCTGCTGATTCGTCGAGGAAAGCACTTTTCCTTTTCACGATCAAACCCACCTCGCCATCACGAAAGTTCCTCAGAAAGCATTTTTGCGACTGCCATCGTGGCCTGAAGGCCGGTACTCACACCAAATAGCTGCGCGACAAAAGCCACAGGAACGCCCCCCGCTATCGTTCGCAACGCGGCCAAATGCTGCAGAGACTCATTGCGTAAATCCTCGGCAAGACCAACACCTCGCACTAACAACGCTGATTCGCGTTCGTCTAATCCGGCCAACCCTGCAGCCAACCCAGAACCCTCGCCTAATGCCGTCGGGTTTCTCCTGCTACCCGAACCAACGGGGCGTTTGGGCGACCCAGCCGCAGATCGTCTCGATGCCTTTTGTTCGACACCAATCACGCTCCGATCGAACCCTTGTCGGACCGCAGCGAACTCCAACGATTCCAATTGGGTGAACGGCGCAGGCAGCACCCGATTCACCACAACCGCCTGCACACTTACGTTTGTTTGCATCGCTAGGTTAGAAAACAAATCGGCTGTTTCACTAACTGGCAATTCCTCCGGGGTGGCTACCGCGACCACACCCGTGAGTTTGGGATCGCCCAGGATGTCCAAAATCCACGCCGTTTGCGACCG
>JAYUVJ010000305.1:0-2303 GCA_043754155.1 Acidimicrobiia bacterium | reverse complement strand
GTCTGCCCCAAGCCCACGATCGTGGCCAATTACGTGGGGGAGAAAGCCGATGCTGGCTACTCCGGCAGAGGCGAAGACGAACGACGCTACCCCTACGGAACCACGGTGCCATCGTTCCCCTTCGGCCGGAGCGACGGCGTAGGCCATACCTCCGAGCAAGTAGATAACGCTGGCGTAGGGGTAGTACTGGTGCACGAAATATAGGTTGGTGAAAATGGCGGGCATGCCGAGAAAGGCCAGTCCGCCGATAAAAAAGCCCACCAATCGCGATGTTGTCGAAGTTGAAATGTGCCATTTTCGGCGACTTCCAATTAGCAAAAAAGCGAGTACTGCTAGCACCGAGAAAATGCCGCCAATCGATTCTGCGAATGTTCGTTCGAGATACGACAGCCACAGCGATGGGTTGAGCTTTTGAGCGAAAGTTCCGAAGTTCCAAGCTACCAAGTTTGCAGAAGTGGTGAAGGGGGCGATGGGGTTGAGCATCTTCTGAGCGTCACCGTATGCGGCCCAAAGTTGAGCGGAGAGCCCGGCCCCGCCAATTAGAAGCCCGGTTCGGAGCTGTTCGGTCCATCTTTCTCGGCGGGCAAGCTTGATGGTCACAAGTAAAATGGCAGCTCCAGCGAAGGTCGTTGGTTTTACGAGAGCGGCAAGAACACCAACCACACCGGCGAGACCCGTGTAGGAGGCCCGCACCCACAAACGTTTTGGGTTGGGCTTGCGCTCGGCAAAAAATCCGACTTCTCGCTTTCGGGAATGTGAACGTTGCGTGCTTCGCTGGGAAGATGCGGCCCTGTTCCCTGCGAGCTCACCCTGAACAGCGTTCTCACCCCAAGAAATCGCAGAAGACGAATCGCTTGTTGTTCGGTCTGACCCGAGGATCAAGGAAGCAAACCCTAGAGTCAATGCCAGAGCTGTTGATTCGATCATGACGGTGCGAGACCAATACACATAGATCGGGCTAATGAGCACAAGCACGAGAAACATCCGACGCTGCTCGATTCCCGCGCCCAAGCGTTTCAAAATACGGTTAGCCGCGAGTAGCGCGAGGATAAACATGGCGGACGATACGAGTCGAGCAGTCGGAACCAACGGAGTCCCGAGCACAACCACGATTGCTGCGACGATCCATTGGTAGAGCGGGAACTCAAAAGGGATCGACCAAGGAGGCCCAAGAACCGGCGTTTCGTAGCGAAGGAGCGGACCACCTCGAACTATTTCTCGAATAGAGATTGCCGTCTGCGTCTGACGAAACGCGTGTAACTCCGTCGGCGGCGTACCTTGGCGAACCAGTTGCAGAACCACAAACACTAAAAACGCAGCGACCAAAAGCATGGCCATTGGGTTTGCTGCCCCGGCTCGCTTGCGAAGCGCTGAAGGGTAAATCCGGATCAACGACTGCGGGTGCTGAACGTCCATTCACAATTCGTCGGCACATTCCAAATCCGACTAAAGCTTCCCACCAAACAATCTGTACAGCCCACCGCCCCGCGAACGTTTGCAATTACCTTCCCGCTGGCATCCAAGCTCACAGACCGTTGAACTGCTCCACGCTGGTTTGAAGGTGGGTGAGTCGCCTACTGAGAAGAGACGGGTTTACGGGCGACGAGTACATCGTTCATTTCGTACGTCGCTTTAAAGCTGTTCCACTCCGATGCATCGACGTACAAGGAACCACGGCTACAGATTTCATAAACAAGACTTGGCAACGTCTAAACGAAGAGTTCCAATGACTGCCTGAAAATGGGATTTACGCCCCGAAACGCTAAAGGTAAGCGCCCCATGTGCCGATAGGTAATGAAGTCGCGTTCAGTGGTGAACGTGGAACCCCAGGACTGGAGAGCCATGAAAGTCGTAATTCTTGCCGGAGGACTGGGAACTCGCATTGCAGAAGAATCGCACCTGCGCCCGAAGCCGATGATCGAAATTGGTGGGCGTCCGATTTTGTGGCACATCATGAAGTACTACTCCGGTTTTGGCCTGAACGATTTCATCATCTGCCTGGGATACAAGGGGTACATAGTGAAAGAGTTTTTCGCCAACTACGTTCTCCATTCCAGCGATCTCTCCGTAGACTTGGCCAATAACTCGTTGACCTACCACAATCAACGATCAGAGGACTGGAAGGTGACGTTGGTCGACACCGGGGAATCAACACTCACCGGTGGCCGGGTTAAGCGCATCGCCAAGTACCTAGATGACGAGCCTTTTTGCCTAACCTACGGCGATGGCCTCTCAAACGTCGACATCTCCGCTCAGATTGAGGCGCATAAAGCCTCCGGATTGCTTGCCACCATGACAATCGT
>JAYUVJ010000304.1:0-10551 GCA_043754155.1 Acidimicrobiia bacterium | reverse complement strand
AACTATGCCCACGGCAATCTCGATCATGCCGCCGAGATGATCGCCAATCCGTTTTGTGTGGCCGGTTTGTCTGATGGTGGCGCGCATGTGGGCACTATTTGCGACGCTTCGTTTCCCACCACATTGTTGGCCCACTGGGGACGCGATCGTGCCCGTGGCGTGCTACCCATCGAAATGCTGGTGGCCAGCCAGACTCGCAAAACCGCGGCCACGGTTGGACTCATGGATCGCGGATTGCTCGCCCCTGGAATGCGCGCCGACATCAACGTGATCGATCATTCGTCGCTGCAAACATTCGCCCCAGAAATTCATTACGACCTACCGGCCAACGGACGACGCCTCCTACAGCGAGCACAGGGATACTGCCACACCTTCGTCGCCGGAATCGAAACCTATGCGAACGGAGAATTCACCGGTGCGCTACCAGGTCGACTTGTTCGCGGCGCCCGATCCGACCCCCGTTAGGCACCAAAAACCACCCAACCCCACCACCCAACTCGACCCTCCCCCCGATTGGGCGGCCTAACTGGGCGGGTTTGAATTCGAAACGATGCACCCAAGCCGACTCTGCTAACACCTTCTAACACCTTCGAAATCCGCCACCCATCACCGAGCTGCGGGCATCGTTGGACACTTCCACCAAACGAAACGAGCTAATCCAAGATGACCGCAACGATGACCCCGCCGGCAGTGCCAAGCATCCCACCGAAGTACGGATTTCCGATTATCTCGGCCGATTCGCACATCACCGAAGCTCCCGACACTTATACGGCCTACATCGATAGCGCCTGGCTCGATCGGGCACCTCGATTAATCGATGGCGGTGTGAAGGGTGATCTGTTCGCGGTCGAGGGCACTAAGCCAATCTCTCTCGGCACGGTTGCCGCTGCGGGCAAGCAAGCTTCAGAGATCAGCATCTACTCGCGTTTTGACGATCTGCATCGCAGCGGGTGGGATTCCAGCGCCCGCACTGCCGATCAAGACATTGATGGTGTCTCTGCGGAGATTATCTATCCAACCATTGGCATGGTTCTCTGCAACCACCCCGATGGCGATTACAAGCGCGCATGCTTTCAGGCTTACAACCGATGGATCAGCGCCTACTGCGAACCGTATGCGAACAGACTTCTGGGATGCGGACAAACTACACTGCGAACTCCAGCCGAAGGCATAGCTGATCTTGCCGAAATCAAAGCGCTTGGCCTTCGAGGCGTCATGATGCCCGGAACACCAAGTTACCAACACGATTACGACCATCCCGATTGGGACCCATTTTGGGAAGCGGCAGTTGAGCAGGGATTGCCGCTGTCGTTCCACATTCTCACTATGGGCGGTGCACGGCATCGAGGTGCACGGATCAACAGTTTCCTCTCCATCGTCCGCGGCTGCCAAGACATCATGAGCATGCTTATTTTCGGCGGGATCTTCGAGCGCCATCCCGATTTAAAAGTGGTGTGTGCCGAGGCTGATGCTGGATGGGTTCCGCACTTCATGTACCGGATGGACCACGCCTTCAACCGTCACCGCTACTGGCTCACCCCTGGCGCCGAGCTGACCAAGCTCCCAAGCGAGTATTACGCCGAGAACATCTACACCACGTTTCAAGACGATTGGACGGCGTTCAAATTTGCTGATTCCATGAACTGGAAACGCCTCATGTGGGCCAACGATTTCCCCCACAGTGATTCCACATGGCCGTGGTCCCAAGACATAATCGCTCAACATTCAGCGGGGCTCACAACAGCACAACGACAAGCGATAATCAGCTCAAACGTGGCCGATCTTTACAACATTGATTTGAGCTCACTGCCAATTCGCTAGAAAGCCATGCAGTCACACGTTTCCCACACCACACGTTTCCCACACCACAGGGTGGTCGTTCATGCGTTGGGTTTCTGATCCAATAAATACCGTCGACCGGCAATAAAAGTGACTCCATCGGAACCAACTACTTCGCTGTGTGGAGAGTTTGCCGGCAATGCAAACACATCTCCAACGCCGTACGAGAGCTCAGACCCATCAACCGTGATGGAAATATCACCACTCGTCACCAGTAAGCGTGCATCCCAATCATGGGAATGCTCCGGGTTGACCGTCCCCGGCAAAAACTCAACCACGGTCGAACTGAACCCATCTTTAGTAAGTGCACGTTCGAAATCCCCAGCGGCCACCTTCATCAATGGACGGTTCAACTCGGTGACAAACGTCGAAGCATCCTCACCTGATTCCGGACCAACGCAATAGCGCTCAAAGAGATTTGGCGTGCCAACGAAGCCGTTGACGGCAATCCACGATTCGAATGCACCCCAACTCTCGCCGAGACCTTCATAAGGCCCCCGATAGCTGGTTTGCACTGCCCTGGCGGCTTCCATTACGCCAGGCTTGACTCGGCCTTGGGGGGCCACTGGGGTAGCAACTTCTACGCACACATCAAAATCCCACCCGTTGGGATCCATCCGGTCGTGAGCACAGAACCGCGGGCCGACCACCGCGATACCCTGCTCAGCCACTGCGGCCATAGCCTCTGAAATCGCCGGACCCATCTCGTGTTGGATCTGATCCTTGGGAATAGTGAGCCGAACCGCAGCGACAAGTCGCCGAGGCGTGTCAACCAACTTGGGGGAATCGATCATGTAATTCTTCTTTCTCGCCAGATTCAACTACTTCAGTGCTCCCAGTATCGAGCCCAGGGCCAAATCCGGCAACTATTTCCCGAAATTCGTCTTCGCACTCCAAAATTTGACCGAACATGCATTCGACGTGAGCAAAGATAGCTGGGTGATGACTGAAACCGCTGAAGCAACTAACGCCCCCGAGAAAACCTCCACAGAGGCCGCCGACCCTGCAACCTCCGCAATCCCGGAGAACCGGTCAGCATCGTCACCCGCTCTCTCAACCGAAGCTGTCGGGGCCAGCCCGTCCACAGAGCCAAGTTCGGAAGACCCTGCGAACAGCGACGAGACGGCCACAGCGGCAGAATCATCTTCGGGGACCGCGAAAAAGCCAAGGGCCCAGCGCACGCCGAAGGCAGCTGGTAAGCCCGTAGAACTAGGTGGATCGATCACAACCATCGTCGAGCGGGTAGTGCGCATGACTACCCTGAGCGACGAGCATTGCGCTGCTCTAGGACGCTTATTCAATGTGTCACTTCCTGAGGACTACGTAGCTCGGCTCACTCGGTTGACTGCGGCCTCGCTCGGCCCAATCGGCAATGGTGCTGCAGAGGCGCTGGCCATAGTGCTTGGACTCGAATCTGCAAATCCCATTCACGTGGGCGTGCAACTGGGCCGGTTGGCAACCGCTTCTCTGCCCGACGTGTACCGATGCGCCCACGCACTTACCGGCGAAACCGCACCAGCACTGCCCAAAGGCGACAACGCAGTGTTTGCCGTGGCCGATGTTTTGGCCACACTAACCGCCGACGATTTTGCTCTCGCACGAGCACTCAGCACTGCGCTCGAATAACGAACCGAACTACACGTTGGCCTGCGGCAAAATCGTGAGAAGGCTTGGATTTGATCGAATGGGCTGAACTTGGCGCAAGTACCCAACTTTTGAGATTTTAACCCAAAAATCAGGCATTTCTCATTGCAATTGTTGAAGAAATTACATAAGGTCACATCGCTCCACTTCCCAGCTCCATGAGCAAGCAAGTCCTGGCCGGATGTACCGGTCATTTTTGTGAAGGGAAGGACCGGCATGAAATTACGACGGACGTTATTCGTCGCGGGGAGTGCAATGCTCGCCGCGATATTCACTACGAGCGCCGCTTTCGCGGTGGGCCAATCGGTAAGCAATCCAGTAAAGCTAAGCGGGCAGACGACCGTCACGCTCTTCGACTTAAAAAGTGGAATCTGCGACGTATGCGTCCCAGACATCCTGTTTAATGATCCTGCGGTCTCCGGCGAAAATTTTGGAGTTCAGGCCGGCGTGAAGGCCACCGCCACTATGAAGTGGGATGCCGACAATACGGTGAAAACCACCTACGACGATTCACTGGTGAAGCAAGGTTCGATCCTTAATACCAGCGATGAATTCACTGAAGGTGCAGGAACGATCAACGCGTCGATGACTTTGAGCGCATTTCTACTTCTAGTGGAAGATCCTACCGGCGCCAGCTTCGGAGGTCCGAGCTCAGGCTGGCTGGACACCACGTCTAGGTTCGACGCGTCGATAACCCGCGATGTCAACATTCCTTGCTCGATTCCGCTCCCCGGCGAATCGCCTCGGCACTGTACGAGCGCACCGCTGGACATAACCGTCCTGCAGTACGAATTTGTTCCCGGGACTCCTTTGACCGACTGCCTATGCATCGCTTTAAAATTGCGGATCGCACTTGCGGTCGACGTTTCAGGTAGCGGAGTAATCACTGTTCGAAAGGTCCAAGTTGTGGGTAGCGGCCAGGCAGTCGCCACCGATTTGGGCATCACCTTCGAGCCAACTTCGCCCGATGTTGTGGCTGATCCTGTGGCGCTCACTTGCGCAGTGCCAGCCGGAACCCCAATTAGCTACAACCTCACTGGGATTCAGTACGATCACGGACCAACGCCTTTCACCGTCGAACTAACGCCGGTATTGTCCGTGATTCTGCCGTTGCTTCCTGATATCGACGTACCAATTGCTACGTGGGGCATCCCAATCGGAACTCTGCCTGGTTTCGGAATGACTGCAGCTGATGTTGCAGTACCGCTCGGCAACTTGGGCGCAGACAATCAACCTCCCGTTGCGACACCCGGTGGCCCGTACAGCGGAACCGAAGGAACAGCCGTCGCGTTTGATGGATCAGCTAGCAGCGATAACTGTGGACCTCCAACACTGCGCTGGGATTTCTCTGATGGTGGCGTGGCATTTGGACCAACGGCAAGCCATGTGTTTGCCGACAACGGTTCCTATACCGGCTTACTAACCGCTACGGATCAGACGGGTAACACGGCAACCAAAACCTTTGCCGTTTCAATCACCAACGTGACCCCCGCAACTGATGCCGGCCCTGATGCTGGCGGGCTGTGGGGCGTACCAATCGCCTTGAACGGTGCTGGCACCGATCCGGGTTCGGCCGACCAAGCCACACTGAAGTACCAATGGAACTTTGGTGACGGAACACCTAGCGCAAGTGGGGGTGGGGCAGTTACGCATGCTTATGCAACACCAGGTACCTACATCGCGACCCTACAAGTATGCGATAAAGATGCCGCTTGCTCTACGGATACTGCATCGGTAGTTGTCACCAAGCGCGGTACCTCCGTGGGCAATTCTGGGGCAACCAGCGGAACCTTCGACACACCAGCGACACTCCAAGCGTCGTTGGTTGACCAGCTCGGCTCCCCCGTAAACGCTCGCACGGTTTCCTTCACCGTGAGCGGCGAGGCAGCACCACTTACCGCCCAGACAAACTCCGCCGGTATCGGAGGAGTCACCTACGTTCCCACCCTTGCGGCCGGCATAGCTGCAACGACTCTGGACTTCGCCGGTGATGCGCTTTATGGGCAGTCCACCAGTAACGCGACCTTTGGCGTTGGCGTCAAGGCAACCGCTATTACCTACACAGGTTCGCTCACGGGCGGCCCGAACAAAACGATCATCGTCTCGGCCAAGCTGATCGATGCCACTGGGAAGAACCTTGCAAACCGGACCGTGAATTTTGCGGTCGGAACGCAAACAGTTAGCGGCACGACTGATGCCAATGGCGTCGCCTCGGGAAGCATCAAGTTGATACAGAAAAACGGTACATATACCGCTTCGGCAACTTTCACCCCGGTCGCAAGCGATATTGGCCGACTGGCAGCTTCATCGGATGCAAAGACGTTCAAATTGCAGGCCAGGTAGTTGTTGATGTGCTTCTGGTGGAATCCGTGTCTACACGGGCCACCCGAAGCGCTTCTTAGCGTTAATAAAGTTCAAGTGTTGGTGAATCGGGGTTAGCGGGGTTACCGTTCGAAATGCAAAGAGCCGGTCGCAAGACCGGCTCTTTCTTTGTAGCCCCAACGGAATTCGAATCCGTGTTCCCACCGTGAGAGGGTGGTGTCCTAGGCCACTAGACGATGGGGCCATATTTAGCGGTTGACTGATCCTCGCGGAACCGCCTACCTATGTAGCGCTGGGGAACAAGGACTCGAACCCTGAATAGCTGGACCAGAACCAGATGTGTTACCTATTACACCATTCCCCAATGGTGGAGCCTGAAGAGATTAGCTGCTCCCAACACCCTTCGAGAACTCTTTTATCTGACCGGTAGTGCTCACTGCCCGAGGCTCGCGCTTCTACCCGGAACCTCTATCCGGAAATCCAGGCCGAAAGTCGACGAAACCCAGTGATTCTGCCAATGGCGATCCCTCCCGCTTCCTTGAGCATACGCTCGAGCGGTGCCGTCGACCCCACCGGCGAGGAAACCGGATCCAAACCCAGCTCACTGGCGATAGCGGCAACGCGGGCTGCGTGATACCCATCGGTCACGATCGTCACTCGCTGCACTTCGCGTCTTTTTAGGAACCGTGAAGCCGCAGCCATAGAGCTATAGGTATCGGTCCCCTGAACCTCCCGGGCAATGCGCGAATCGGGCACTCCACGCGCCATCAAATAGTTGGCCGATGCCGAGGCTTCTGTAATCCGGTCGCCAGGTTTACGACCTCCCGTAACCACCACTAAACGTGCGACCTTCGCTTCGTAGAGGGCAAAAGCGTGATCAAGGCGGCGTTTCAACACCGGCGATGGGCGTCCGTTGTATTGAGCGGCGCCCAACACAATGATGGCATCGGAGCGACCTGGGGAATCGTTATGTCGACTGGCTGAGACCACATCGACAAACGCTGCGGCAAAGTAGACCAGCACCACCAAAAAGGCTATGCGGCGGATCCACTTCAGAGGGTTCAAAAAACCCGTCCCCGGGATGAACCGCAACAAACGAAACACGCGTTACTTCTCCTTGGTGAACGGGTGGCTATCCGAGCCGGGCTCGGGCGGCGCGCAAACGGGCTAGGGAAACCGGGGCTCCAAGCGCTTCAAGTGACTCAAACATGGGCATGCCGACGGTTTTGCCCGTGACGGCGACCCTCAGCGGCGCTTGCGCTTTGCCGAGTTTGAGCCCATTGGCCTCCCCGACCTTTTCGGTGAGCTCCTTGAGTGCCGCGGTTTCCCAAGGCGTGCCCTCATCAATTCCGGCCAGGAACCCGTCGAGCATTTCCAACCCACCTTTGCCGGGCGCAAAGGTTTTGGCCCAGGCATCTTCATCGGTGGTGATGGTGTCGACGCAGAGAAACTCGATGAGCGCGGGTACCTCCGAGAGGATCTTCACTCGTTCTTGAATCATGCCTGCCAAGGGTGCCACTTTGACCCGATCGTATTGATCAGCCGGGAAAGCTAACTTCGGTGGTTCTTGTCGACCGTCACCAAGCTTCGTTGCAGCAATGTTTTCCGCCTGACCAAACTCGGCCCACGGGCTTCTCAAGGTTGATAAGCCTCCGAGCCAGAGTTCAAACGCATCAAGGAACTGCCCGTGGTTGTATGCGCGCAAATATTCGGCATTCATGGCCTGAAGTTTCACAATGTCAAAAAAGGCCGGCGAAGGGTTCACGTCTTCCAGGCGAAACTCATCAATCATGATCTCTACACTTACGATTTCACGATCATTGGAAGGTGACCAGCCAAGCAGGCAAAGATAATTGCGCATAGCTTCTGGCACAATGCCCAGCAGCTCGTAATCCTCAACCGCCACCTTGTCACGACGCTTCGAAAGCTTCTTGCGCTGCTCGTTCACGATAACGGCCAGGTGGGCAAAAACCGGCAACGGCTCATCGGTAAGGGCCTGCCAAAGCATCTGAGCCTTCGGGGTATTAGGCAGGTGCTCTTCACCGCGAACCACGTGCGTGATGCCCATATCGATGTCATCCACCACGTTGGCAAGAATGAACATCGCCGATCCATCGGCACGGGCAATTACGAAATCATCAATCGTGGAGTTCTCAAAGACCGGCTCACCTCTCACGACATCATGCACAACCGTGGAGCCCTCATCTGGAGTACGAAAACGCAGTGCCTGGCCGGGGCCACCGGGAAGATTTCGCTCCCGACAAAACCCGTCGTACCCACGCTCGTGGGTTTTCTCACCGTATGCCGCTCGAAGCCTTGCTGCCAGGGTTTCACCGTTACAATCACAATAGAACGTGCGCTTATCGTTAATGAGTTTGGTGATGGAGGTGTTGTAGAGCTCGGTTCGCTGTGATTGAAAGAACGGGCCTTCATCCCAATCCATACCCAACCAGCGCATGGCATTCTCGATACCTGTGGTCCACTCGGGTTGATTGCGGGCCGCATCGGTGTCTTCAATACGCAAGACAAACGCACCACCACTTTTACGGGCAACCAGCCAGTTGTACAGGGCAGATCGGCCACTCCCTACATGAAACATACCCGTAGGAGAAGGGGCAAAACGCAAACGAGGAACAGTTGAACTCACCCCACCAACCCTACTTGGGGGATATGACAGAAACTGGCGAGATACCTGCAGTGTGGGCGATGAAACCCCGAAGCACCCTGACGTAACCCGAGCATCGATAATGGGCCTACGGTGGACCATGGCAAACAAAGCAACCAATGCCCCAGTCGCCGCCAAAAAACCCGGAAAGACGCTCAAGGAAAAGCGTGCAGCCAAGGCCGTAAAAGAAGTCGAAAAGACAGCAAGCCGCAAAACTTGGGAAAATAAGTAGGCTCGATTTTCCCACTTGAGGGCGCAGCGGTAATGTTCCAATCATGATCCGTGTAACCGTTACCTATCCAACCAGCGAGGGCTCGACCTTCGATCACGATTACTACAAGGGAACCCACATTCCATTGTGTTTGTCCACGTGGACCGCGGCCAAATCGGCTTCGATCGACAAGGGCGTCACCGGTCCCAACGCCGCGGCCGTGCACTTCACGTTTGATTCAATGGAATCGTTTGGATCCGCTATGGCCAGTGAAGGCACCGCAGCAGTTATGGCCGACGTTGCCAACTACACCAACATCACCCCCGTAATGCAGGTTTCTGAGATCGTCAGCTGACTTCCGTTTTCATCCGGCGCTAGTTCCTTGCGCTCGTCAAACTGCCCTCGCTCCTGGTTGTCAACCGTAGCGGAGGGCAGTTTCGCGTTCGGACCGATGCTCTATTTCGATTTGCCGGAAATGTTGCGTCGAAATGTGATGCAGGGGAAGCAAAACCGGCGCAACACCGTGCATCTTTTGGTCCCTTCGACTTGGCGTCGTAGCCGGTTTGGCTGCTGACAGACTCTCGGACGACCGCACCATGTTGAGTTGTGCCCCAAGAGTGGCGACAAGCCAGTGATCCGCGTAACGATGTTGGGATGACTTCTGCTCCTGTTGACCAGCTTGCCCCCATCACCAACCGAGTTACCGCTGTGCTGGGAACCAAGTACCCCATCGTGCAGGCCCCGATGGGTTGGATTGCACGGGCCCAGTTGGCTTCGGCGGTTTCCAATGCTGGCGGGTTGGGCATCATCGAAACCAGTTCGGGTGAGCTCGACAACGTGAAGATCGAAATTGCCAAGATGCGCGATCTCACCGACAAACCATTCGGCGTGAATATCGCTCAGGCCTTCGTCCGCGATCCCGGCATCGTGCAATTCGTCATCGACCAGGGCGTGCGGTTTGTGACCACATCCGCCGGTGATCCCACCAAGTACACCGCACAACTCAAAGCTGCGGGGCTGACGGTATTTCACGTAGTGCCAACCCTTGCTGGTGCTCTCAAGGCGGTCGAAGCTGGCGTGGATGGACTGGTTGTGGAGGGTGGCGAAGGTGGCGGATTCAAAAACCCTCGCGATGTTGCGACCATGGTGTTGCTACCACTCATTTGCTCAAAAGTACGTGTACCGATTATTGCTGCAGGTGGCATTGTTGACGGACCTTCGATGGCTGCAGCATTCGCCCTTGGCGCCGAGGGGGTCCAGATGGGTACACGGATGGTTTCCGCTGCGGAATCCCCTGTGCATGCCAATTGGAAAAACGCCATCGTGTCTGCAGCTGAGACCGACACGGTGTTTTTGAATCGCCATTCCAAGCCAGGCTTGCGGGCGTTGCGGACGGAGTTGACCACGCAGTTGGAGAAGGAAGATCATGTGGCGCTCACGGTGATGGGCCGAGCGCTTGATCTGTACTTCGGTGGCGACATGGAAGCCTCGGTCGCCCTTACCGGCCAAGTGGCTGGCCGTATCGAATCAATCGAAGCCGTAGCCGACATCATTACTTCCACCATTATCGGCTTCCGTTCGACATTGGCCCGCATCCGCGATAACTAAAAAGCGGATCGGTCAGCTGAATTTCGCGGGCCCAGGGTTGGGTGTCAACTTCAACACCAAACTCGGTGGCGATGGTGTCTACGTCGTCGACATAACGTCGTCGACATAAACGTAGGCGACAGAGTGATAGGGGCATCGCCGGTGTGTTTGGAAAGATGCAGGTTTACATCGCCTCTCCGAAGAAAGGCATAAAGAGGGGACGGCCCGAAGCAAAGCGATGCTCACCAACTACCTCAAATCCTATTCGCGCATACCAAGCGGC
>JAYUVJ010000303.1:0-13783 GCA_043754155.1 Acidimicrobiia bacterium | reverse complement strand
CGACTCACCAAGATCCACGAAGATGCCCACAAAGAACTTGCTGCAGGCTGACCAACCCGAAGCAGGCACGCAGACGGCCTCGACTGGTTCTGGTTGTGGTTTGCCATTAGCAGCGGATGCAGATCCGGCGAGGCTTCGTCTGCTGCCACCACTAAGCGCGCCTAGTTCTGGTTCTGGTGTCGACTCTGGGCTCGGTTCTCGAGGTATCCGTCGAACCGGTAAAGGTGATCTTCCCCGGCGTTCTTCTGATGATGCTCGTGTGCACCGTGACAATCGTCCGAAGTTTTGCCCAAACTGCGGCGAAGCCTATGAAACTCGCACCTCGGCCGCGGGAATCGTGGTCGAATTCTGGAGGAGCCGCGACCGGGTCTTCCATTGCTGGTGCGCCGCGTGTGGAGAAGCCTTTGACATCACCGACGCAAACCTCGTAGTGACCGAGGAAATCGAACACTGAACCTCTTGGCGTTGCGCCGAGCTACTCGTGTCCATCGACTCTCCAGCTGTGCCGACAACCCCACTCGAATGATCTCGTCGACGAGTACAAACGCCCCGCGAGATGTACTTTCAAACGAAACTGCCACGCAATGCCCTCGGCAAAATCATCCGATCCGAACTCCAAAAACCCAACTAAGCGAGCGCTAGTTCGGGGTGTACTGATGGATCGCGAACAACCGTGGCATCAGGAAAACCAACACTGCGCTGCCAAAAGTCACACCCGTTGCGTGATTGCGATCACAAAGGAATCCTGGACAGGAGCGGACACTCGTAGTGCGCTGCCTGAACGGCTGCGCTACATCTACCAAGCAAGGAGCACTCATGTACATTTTCAGCCGAACCCGTGCCATCAAGCCTTCGCACATGATTGAAGGGATCCAAACCGCCAAGGCGCTCGCCGCCCAGGTAACCGAAGTGACCGGCGTCAACATCAACCTCTATCGAGTGGTTTTTGGCTTCCCCGTCGGAACCGTGCTCTTCTCGTGCCGTCTTGAATCCCAAGCTGCGCTCGGTGACGTTTTTGCCAAGCTCTTCGTCAACCCGGGCTACACGCAGGCGGTTCAAGACGCCTCTAATGTCTTTGAGGGAAGCGCCACTGACGCTCTAACCTCCGTTGTATCGTCGAGCCTCACTGCCCCAAAGCCAATCGTTTGGGCCACGCAAGCCACTATTGCGAATGGAAAATTTGCGGAAGCTATGGCGCTTGGCGTCGAAATTCAGGGCTTTGTCAGCGGCCTATCAGGACTCCCAACGGCGTTCTGTTCCGACACCTACGGGCCCTATGGGCAAGTCCGCTGGCTGACTTCGGCCGACACGATGGCAGACATGGATCATGTGGGCGAGGTGCTTTCGACCAGCGCGCAGTTCGCCACGATGCTCGACCGTGCCGGTGAGTGCTTTCTGCCCGGTTCGGGTATGAACGCTCTGATTCAGAAAATCGACTGACTCAGCCGACCCGTGCACCGAGGGCGCGGAACGCAACGACCCGTACGCCCGAGTTCCCGAACCCCGTTCCGCACATAGAGGTTCGAAAATTGGACGGCGAGTTAGTTTCGTTCCGTGTCCTTAGTAAGAGCCAACAAACTCAAACCACCAAAACCAGTACCACTCAGCCAACACCAACCTGATTCCAACGAACCAAACCGCTTCCAAAGTCCGCGTAGCGAACACGCTAATTTTGGGCAATGGGTGCGTCTGGGTGGGAGCACGACGTGAAATGGCAGCCGGACTTCAGGCCTCCTTGACGCTCTGAGTAAAGCTTGACGTTGCACTCTGCTTCTGCGGAATGGACCTGGTTGCTAGTCGTTGGGGATCTCGTCGTCGAGTTCTTCGTTGAGGACGCCTTCGGCCATGACGCGTTCCCAGAACTGGATTCCGGTGGCCATGATGGTGTTGATGAACTCGTCCATCAACGGTTGCGTAACACCAGCGCTCAAAGGGAACTGGGCTTCGAGATGAACGGCGGCGAAGAGGGCTTCGAGGTCTTGGGGAATTGCTACGTACGCTTTGGGATAGCGGGTTTCGGCATTCCAACGGTTGCAGAAAAAAATCAGCTTCGACCAAATGGTTTTAGGTACGGC
Source organism: Acidimicrobiia bacterium (assembly GCA_043754155.1). Taxonomy (GTDB): domain Bacteria; phylum Actinomycetota; class Acidimicrobiia; order Acidimicrobiales; family JANYDT01; genus JANMZO01. Next base: position 11,708 of record JAYUVJ010000303.1, on the reverse strand, counting down.
AACGCTCGACACAACGTTCATGACAAACACGTCTTCGTTGGTTCCGTCGGCAAGTAGTAACGCCGAGATCGAAAAGCCGTGATCGGTAGAAAAATCGACTCGGAAATCACCATCGGAATCGATCAGGTACTTGAGTTCGTGGCGTTCTAAGTGGTCCTTGATCATTTCGCGATCAAAGGGCTGAACCCCAAGCTTGCGTGCGCTGCCGTTGTTTGATGCCTCACTCATGGCGTCAATCATGCCCCGAGTTCAACACCCAGCGAGTGGAAAATTGCTGAGTAAACACCGGTTAGTAGCAAATCTCAACCTCCTATCGAACGCTCCCGAAGTTCAAGCACATATGCCGATCCCAACAACTTTCAGGCTGGCTTAGAAAAGCGAGGTCAACGCAGGCCCGAAGTGCCCTTCACTTGCACTATGCGCCAACAGCGTGGAAGCCGCCGTCGACGTAGATCATTGAGCCCGTAGTGGCCGGGAAGAAATCCGATAACAGCGCTATTGCAGAACTGGCCACAGCCGACGAATCGTTTACGTCCCAGCCCAGCGGAGCCTTCTCCTGCCAAACATCCTCGAACTTGGCGAACCCCGGGATCGATTTCGCTGCCAGGGTACGGATCGGTCCAGCGGCAATGAGGTTGCAACGAATCTTGTCGGCACCTAACTCTCTGGCCAGGTATCGATTCAGGGATTCCAACCCAGCCTTGGCCACACCCATCCAGTTATACGCAGGCCACGCCACCGTCGCATCGAAATCCAGGCCGACGATCGAGCCACCGCCCGCTTTCACCAGAAGCGGCCGCATACCTTCGGCCAGAACCTTGAGCGAATACGTCGAAATGTGAATGGCGGCAGAAACGTCCTCCCACGGAGCCGACCAAAAATCGTCGCCCAGACACGAAGCGGGGGCGAAACCGATGGCATGGAGTGCGCCGTCGAGACCGCCCCATTTGGCGTCGAGCGCAGCCACTACCAAGGGCATATGTGTCGGGTCGGTGATATCCAACTCCAACACCTCAATAGGGTCCATGGCGTCGGGAAGGTTGAGTTTGCGGGCAATTCGGGTGGTGAGCGAAAGGCCGCGACCGGCGCCGGTCAGAACGATTTGGGCGCCCTCATCCAAGGCTTTCTGGGCCACACCAAAGGCCAGTGATGCATCGGTGAGCACGCCGGTAATGAGAAGTCGCTTGCCTTGGAGAATGCCCATGTTGTGCTTTGCCTTAATTCGAAGGAGTAATTCGCGAAGGTTTTGACCTTCTCGGTGCCTCGCAACGTTACGTGCCCTGGCGGTGACGAACACGACAGAGCGAAGAATGGATCACGCCCGGCTGAACGTGCAAAGGTTGGGTATGGAAATTGCTGTCCTTGGTGGAACCGGACCTGCAGGAAGTGGCCTTGCTGCCCGCCTCGCAGCAATCGGGTACGACGTTGTGATCGGTTCAAGGTCGAAATATAAGGGAATGGAAGTCACCGACGCCATCTTGGAACGCTGGCCCGATCACAAGCTGTCGTTACGGGCCGACACCAATGAGGGCGCGGCGAAGGCCGATGTTGTCGTTATTGCTACGCCCTGGGACTCCACAGCATCAACGGCATTGAGCGTCGCGGATTTGCTGAAGGGGAAGGTCGTTATCTCCATGGCTAACGCCCTGGCCAAAGTTGGATCAGAATTCCAGCCCCTCGTCCCACCGAGAGGATCCGTGGCAGCCAGCGTGCAAGCCATCGTGCCCCGAGCCTTAGTTGCAGCGGCATTTCACCACCTGCCCGCTCGTGAGCTTGGGAACATTGTGGAACCCATCGAGAGCGACGTGTTGATTTGCTCCGACCATGCCAAGGCAACAGAGGTGACTGCCGACATTGTTCGCAAGATCCCCGGCTGCCGTCCGCTTGACGTTGGCAACCTATCCAACGCCGCTCCGATCGAAGCGTTTGCGGCCGTGTTACTGCAGCTCAATATGCGGTACAAAACCCGCTCGGCGTTGCGCATGACGGGTATCGACGTCTAAACCGCTCGGTCAACGCTGCTGATCAAGCCTTTCGGTAGCTTCTTGGCGCCGAGATTCACAAGTTGAGCGAATCTCTACTAGAACGGTCAGCTATGTCAATGCGTCTGTACGACACGGCTCGCCAAGCAATTGTCGAGTTCGATCCTCCCCACATCGTCAAGATTTACACCTGTGGTGTTACCCCTTACGACACCACCCACATTGGCCACGCTGCCTGTTTCATCGGTTACGACGTACTCCAGCGCCGCCTCCGCGATCTTGGCCACGAAACCCGCTGTGTACGTAACGTAACCGACGTGGATGATTCTATCCTGGCCAAGGCTCGCGAAAAAGGTGTGCATTACCTAGACCTCGCTGCCGAAGAAGTAGCCAAGTTTGATAACGACATGGTGGTCCTCGGCCAGCTCGATTCGTACTCCGAACCGCGAGCAACCTCGGCTATTCCCGATATTTTGGGCTTCATTGGCATGGTGCTCGACAAAGGACACGCCTACCAAGCCGGTGGCGCCGTTTACTTTGACGTGGGCTCGTGGGAAAAGTTTGGCCAAATCTCTGGTTACTCCTCAGCCCACATGTTGGAACTCGCCGAAGAACGAGGTGGCAACATCGAAGACACTAACAAGCGCAACCCTCTCGACTTCATCCTGTGGCAACCCTCCCTTCCCGACGAACCAGCCTGGGAATCGTTGTGGGGTCCCGGTCGTCCTGGATGGCATATCGAATGTTCAGCGCTGTCCATGCGTGAGCTCGAAACCAACACGCTCGATCTTCACGGCGGCGGCGAAGACCTCATCTTTCCCCACCACGAATGCGAAGCCGCACAATCCGAAGCAGCGACAGGTCAGCCGCTGGCGCGCCATTGGATGCACCAGGCATACGTGAAGCTGGGCGGCATCAAAATGTCGAAATCGTTGGGTAACCTTCGCTACGTTTCCGAACTGGTGCGCGAAGGGGTTGAGCCCATGGTTATCCGATTGGCCGTAGTGCAGCACCACTACCGCGACGGTTGGGAATACTCCGATGACTTGCTGATAGATGCCGCCACCCGTTTGAAGGCTTGGCGTACCGCAGGGCCCGGTGCTGGTGGACTCAACGAAGTACGAGCCCACCTCGACAACGACCTTGATACACCCGCAGCCGTCATCGCCATTGACGCAGCCGCAGCCCGAGGCGAAGGCGTTTCCGAAGCCGCCATGCTCCTAGGTGTTGCCCTGTAGTTCTGCCAAATAGAGGCTCGCTAGAGATCGACCGACCTGCGCAATGGATCGGCGTTTTCTGCCCTCGCCTAAGTAGACCTGTTCGGCACCAAAGATTCGGACACATCCCTGCGGAACGAAATACGAGCGGTTGGTGCATCAAAAGAAATCAATCCCAAAGCTGTCTGCTCTGTGGTTTGCGGAAGTTTCAGCGGGGTGCGAGAGCGGGGTTGGGGTCCATTACCGGTCGTCAAAGCTGCAGACGCGAACACTACGATTCCAACCAGAGCAACTAAGTCAACTGCACCGTTGAGCAGGAGCAATCGGCGGTTCCAAACGTGTGGGGTAGAGATGGCAAGCACGGGGATCAAGAGCAAGTACCACGGCTGAATGTTCCCACTGAGCTTTACCAACAACAGAAACCCTAACGCCGGAAGCCAAACCGTCAATGTCTTGGTTTTTTTGATGCCGACGAGACAGGCAACAACCAGTGCTGCGGATAACAGTGACCGCCAAATCGTTGTTGGGTCTGTTGTGGCAAACGGATTCAATCCGAAGTTTGAGACGTGCGAAAGACCACTAAAACGAACCACCTGTTGTACCAATGGGGCAACACTTTGCGCCCAAACAGATATCGCAAAGCCCAGAATCACTCCAGCCGAAAGCTTTGCGGCTTCGCTCCGGTTCCGACGGACCGATCTGAAAAGAAGGAAAACTACAACAATCGCTGAGCTGACCTTGGTCTGTATCGCCAAAGCGAACGCGAAACCGGCCAGCAGGGGAGCGGGAGTGATCAACACCATTCCAACCAACACGAACAGGTTTTGTACCGGTTCGAATTGGCCCTCTGACGAGACCCAAAAGATCGACAGCGGACTGGCCCAGTAGAGGAAACCGATCGCTCTACTTTTCGCGATCCGAGCGACCAGGAGCGCATTAAGCGCTTCGATCCCGGTAAGCACAAATTTTGCAAAGGTAACGGTTGGAGCGATTCCGGCCACCGCACGAAAAAACATAAGTGCAATTACTGGATAGTTCACCGGAATATCACGCCAAGCCACACCCATCGGCGCACCCCAGGCCTTCAATGGTGCCGAAGCAGCGTGCATACCGTTTTGGTTGAGTGCAAGGCCCCAATAGAGCATTCTTTCGAGGTCGAGCGCGGTTGCCGGATCCTGCAAACAGGCAACAATACGGACGGCGAGAACGATTGTTACTCCGGCCCAGAGGAGTTTCTCGTTTCGGAAAATCGTAGATCCGGCGTTTCGTGATCGATTGTTTGTAGCGGGCTGCTGTGCGGCACAAAGTGTTGCAGGTTCGGGAATGGCGAGATCGTTCATGGATGGATCTGAACCTTTGATTCGAGAAATGCGAGACTCGAGGTGGGCACCAGCTCAGGGCGATTCGCCACGACGATCTCGTTTCGCTCGGCCGGAACCAAGTTTCGGAGTGTCCAGATCCAGCGGGCGAAGGCGACGTAGATAGAAAGACCCAAGAGGGACAGCGCGTCACGGGAGCTGAAGAACGCAACCGAAAGTCCTACTGTGCTGAAGGCGATCAACGAATGCTTGCGCGTGGTCATGATTTTGGATTCAACGGCCAGAGACCAGGCTAAGCCCACAGCGACGAGCATAAGGATGGTGTCGTGAACGTGGCCGTGTGGACTCAGAATCACCATTATGCAAATGGTCAGTGCTAGGTGGATGCGAAGGTGAAATCGTCGTGTCCAAAACACGGCGAGCAACCCACACGCAAACAGTGTCAGGGAAATTCGACTGGTTAGTGCATCGTGTTTGAGTGTTAGCCAAGAATCGCTGTTTGCGGCGCTCAGCGATCCACGTTCGATAAGGCGTGTAAGCAATCCGCGAACGTTCCACATCAGCTCGGAATGCGCACTGTACTTAGCCCCTTGATTGGTGAAACTTGCTAGAAGAGAAAAGAACTTGCGGTACCCGTCAGCACCTACCCATGGAAGTGAAACGGCTAGGAGCACCGACATGGCGGTAGCAAAACCGCCTAGGGCCCTCCAGGAACGACGGACGACCAGAAGCACCAGAATCGCTGGGAGGTACTGCGGTTTGAACGCCACTAAGCCAAGCCAAATTCCGGCAGAAAAATCGCGCGCTTCTTGCATGGCTAGAACAAAACCGGCAACACCCACACACACCCATAGCGAAAACGTCCCGCCCATGAGTGCCGACCACACTGGCGCTGCGGCAATTGACCACAGCGCATAGCGACGCCACTGGTTCCTGTCCAGACTTACAATCTTGCGCAACAACGAAAACAGGATGACCAGCAAACCAACGTTCATGGCCCCCCAAACCCAGTAACCAACACTCAGTGAAAGACGACCGAGCGCGCCAAACAGCGTTGCGACGTACGGCGGATTAACAAACGGGAGCACACTATTGGCGAACGACCCACCAATGAGTTTTTGCTGAACAAGTTTTTGCGCATTCAAGTCATACAGCTGGTTTGCATGACCATGCACAAACAGATTCCAACCGGCTAGAAACGCAGGAAAATCGGTCGTGCGTTGCACCGCTCGGGACATCAACACCCAAAGCAAAGCAAACGCAGCAGCGACTGTTACCTGTAATCCGCAGAGTATCCGGAGCGTAAACGAAGTCGACAGATCGCTATGTTTTTCTTTTGAACGCAACACTGCTTCAGTAGCGCTGGGGGCACCGTCGGACTGCAGTTCCGATACCGATGCTGCGTCTAACGCTGAATCCATATCCACAGCATCGGCAGCCTTCGCTGGTTACTTGAACGGTGATTCAGTCTTCTTGCCACCCGTTACCTGGCAGGCAATGGTCGTAGGGAAACCATCGGGGCTTTGCTATCCCGGTTTCCCGCCAACGAGGCCACCGTAACGCCAACGAGTACAAGTCCCAGGAGGGGCAAGCTGCCCCGATGCTGAACCCCGAGGGTGGTGTATGCAATCACCGTGAGCGCCGGGATCATCCAAGCAAAAACTTTTCGTAGGCGCGCAGAACGCAAGACTGACCACCCCAACACAGCAGGAATCATCATGGTTACGCCGTCGGGTGGATTGGCATGCCCTGAGGTGGCAAGTACGGTGAGCATGACCAAACACCAGGCAACCGCGCCATTAAGTTGACCGCGCCGTACCCTCACGCCAATGGTGATGGTGATTGCACCGGCGAGAAGTAGAACTGCGGTGCTCAGGGTATTGATGAGGCCAGCCTGGGAAAAGCTAAGCACGCGAACAAACACGCCGCGGACGTTGATCATCTGTTCAGCCACCCAGTACGAAGAACGGTCGCTCATGTCGTAGGTGTCGAGTTGTTGAGTGAAGATCTGCAGGTAGCGCGGATAGAGAAGCCAAGGCTCAAACCCCATGGCAGTCACCGAGGCCGCTAACCAAGCAGTCGTCGCACCCGCGCCCACGAGGAGCACCTTCCATTGAGAACGAGCCAACAGATACAGGCCAATCAGCAGCAAATACTGGGGCTTCATGCTCAGCATGCTCAAACAACAACCCGAAAGTGCAGCGCCCCGCCAGGTATCGATACGTTTCTGTACATCGTGACTGACCACAACAGCCAGACACAGCGTGATGGGCATTGAAACAGTTCCTTGCGCTACCGCGGCGGTAAGGAAAGGGCTTCCCAGCAGGAGAGCGGCCGCACAAAATCGCTGCCCGGGTTTCCACGATTGCATGAAGGGCCGCAAGACCCAAAGCGTGGCGAAGAAGCAAGCGATATTGAAAACCGAAAACAGCAGGTATGCCGAGTGCAACGGAACACTCAACAGGGGCGAGAATGCGATGAGAAAGTGCGGTGGGTTCAAGTACAAAGTGAGATCGCCAGGGGGTCCGCGGTACCCGGCAAATGAGGTAAGCGGATAGAGGGGCGTGGCCTGGGCGCCGAGCATCCACTGGCCGGCCCGATAGAACGCCTGAAAATCGGTTACCTTTACGGCCATGCGGAGAACGGCGCCAGGAAGTGTGAATAGTTGGAACGCGGTGACCAGCAACGACCAAATCGCCATCAGTTTGGTGCTCCAGGACCAACGGTTAAGTCGCTCGATGTGAAGTTCAACACGTTGGGCCCGCGAAGTGCTCACGAGGTTACCGGTGCGGTGGCCAGACTCGAAGAGCGAGCGGTTTGGGTCTGCGGCTCAAGTTCCGGATCGTGTCGATGACTCCAGGCCCAGGCGGCCATCGCGCAATAGGCCACAAGGGGGAGAAGCGAAAGACTCGATCGTAAAACTGTAAACGCTGCGTACATGGGAAGCGCGCTTAGCATGAGGGCAAGCTGGGTTTTGTGGGGGAGTGCAATGGTCGATTGTTTCTCCGCAGCACGGTTAACCGAAGCTAAAGACAACGATGAATCTCGCTGGGAACCGTTGCGAACATTTAGCTTATTGCGAGCCACCGACCAAGCCAATCCAACGGCAATCACCATAAGCAGCGTGTCGTGTGAGTGGCCGTGTGGACTGACAATCACCATCGCACAAATCGCTAAGGCAAGATGAATACGGAGATTTATCTTGCGACCGAGCGCCGCCACGCACACCATGCCGATGCCAAACAGCACGTAACTGATTTTCTCGGTCAGCTTGTCATGCGAAAGGGCCAACCAACGATCATCCGACGCAGCGTAAAGCGTGCCTTCCTCAACGAGCCTGGTAACGACACCACGGGCACTCCACATCAATTCGGCGTGGGCATTCATGCGAGAACCATTGCCCGAGAACTTCTGCAGTAGAGAAAGAAACCCGCGCCATCCTTCAATGCCAACCGTGGGAATCGATACAGCGAAGAGCGTAACCCCAACGGTTGCGGCTCCCGCTAGGGCCTTCCACATGCGACGGGTAATCATGAAAACGATAAGCACAGGTAAGTACTGCGGTTTGAAGGCCACGAGACCAAGCCAGATGCCGGCGGAGAACTCTCGGCCTTCGAGCGTGGCCAATACAAAACCAGCAACGCCGACGGTGATCCACAATGAGAAGACGCCACCAATAAGGGCGGCCCAAAGCGGGGCGACGGCCAAAACCCAAAGGGCATAGCGCTTCCATTCAGTGCCAACGAGCCTGGTGATGCGACGCAACAGAATCAGCAGAACTCCAGCGAGTGCCACATTCGTTGCTGCCCAAATCCAGTAGCCGGTGGTCAAGGAAACCCGTCCCAGACCACCAAAGATCGTGGCGATGTACGGCGGATAATTGAAAGGAAGGACATCGTTTTTAAACGAACCGTTGATAAGCGCGTGTTGCACTTTGGCTTGGGCGGCCAGATCGTAAAGGTGTGCGGTTTGGCCGGTGACCACCATTTTCCACCCGGTGAGAAACGCTGGGTAATCGGTAAAGCGCAGATCCGAAGCTGATTTGTTCCACCAATCGGAAAGGAACGACGCAATGATGGCCAAGTGCAGAAAACTGAGCACGTGGAGGAACGGACTCTTTCGCTGGACTCGTGCCCTCGTTGATGTCGTGTAAGTCAACACCGTGTTTTCGGCGGTATGCGTCTCGTCCACCAGAGCAGTATCGGCACGGAGCAGTTCATCCTTGAATGGTGATTCGTTTCCTTGGGCCATCCACGGCCAAGACGTGTCGAGTGCAGTTCTTCAGGAATTGGCCCGGAATCCCAGCCCAGCGCCTCTATCCTTGACGGCCTATGGCTCTACAAGAATTGTCCAGTTCCCGGACGTCGATCACAGTGACACTTCCTGATGGCTCTCCCCGAACCCTCGATGCTGGCGCCACGACGGCCGATCTGGCCGCCTCTATTGGATCGGGCCTGGCCAAAGCTGCCCTAGCCGCAGTGGTTAACGGCAACGAATGGGACCTCAACCGCGAACTTCCCGACGGTGCCACAGTATCGATTGTGACCGCCAACACCGAGGAAGGCCGTCATGTACTTCGTCACTCGACAGCGCACGTTTTGGCTCAGGCAGTAATCGATTTGTACCCGGGCGCGAAGTACACCATCGGACCGGCCATCGAAAATGGCTTCTATTACGACTTTGACCTTCCCAACGGTGCCCGTTTCATGGAAGCGGACCTGGAACGTATCGAAGCTCGTATGCGCGAAATCGTGAAACTCAACCAGCCGTTCACCCGTGGCGAAGTATCGCTTGCCAAAGGGCTGGAACTGTTTGCTGATCAGCCCTACAAACTGGAAATTATTCAGGGCGTAGGCGGAGCTGAAGATGCCAACGAAGGCGGCGGCGGAACCATGGTGAGCTTTTACCGCAACCGGGAAGATTTCGTTGACCTGTGCCGCGGCCCTCACGTTCCAACCACTGGCCGATTAGGTAGTTTCAAACTTATGAAGGTGGCTGGTGCTTATTGGCGCGGCGATGAGAAGCGACCCATGCTTCAACGTATATACGGCACCGCCTGGGAAAACGACAAGGCGCTGAAGGAGCACCTCACCCGCTTGGAAGAGGCCGAAAAGCGTGACCATCGCAAGCTGGCCGTTGAACTCGATTTGCTGAGCTTCCCGCAGGTCCTCGGTGGGGGGTTGGCGGTTTGGCATCCGAAGGGTTCCATCATTCGCAAGCTCATGGAGGACTACTCGCGCAAGCGTCACCAAGAAGGTGGCTACGAGTTTGCTTACACACCTCACCTGGCCAATGCGAAGTTGTTTGAAACCTCTGGGCACTTAGATTTCTACAAAGACGGTATGTATCCGCCGATGGAAATGGACAACGGGATTTACTACCCCAAGCCCATGAACTGTCCTATGCACACGTTGATTTTCGGAGCTCGTCAACGTTCGTACCGTGAACTGCCGCTCCGACTGTTCGAACTCGGCACCGTTTACCGCTACGAGCGCGCCGGCACCCTGCACGGACTGCTCCGTATTCGTGGTTTCACCCAAGACGACGCGCACATTTTCTGCACGGAAGACCAACTGGCCGACGAAATCATTTCATTGCTGCAATTCGTAATCGATCTGCTCCGTAGCTTTGGGTTCGAAGAATTCGAAGCGCAGCTCGCGACCCGCGAAGTAGCGAAGTCAATTGGCACTGATGAGGTTTGGACCAACGCCACCGAAGCACTTCGAGCCGCGTTGCTGCACGAGAACATCCCGTACAAGGTCGACGAGGGCGGGGCTGCGTTCTATGGCCCCAAGATCGACATCAAGGTGAAGGACGCGATCGGTCGCCAATGGCAGCTCTCCACCATCCAGGCCGACTTCAACCTTCCAGAACGATTCGATCTGGAATACGTCGCCTCTGACGGAACTCGCAAGCAGCCCATCATGTTGCACCGTGCCTTGTTCGGCTCGTTGGAACGTTTCTTTGGTGTGCTGCTTGAGCACTATGCCGGAGCCTTCCCCACATGGTTATCGCCGACCCAGGTGCAGGTTCTGCCAGTCCGTGCCGACCACGAGGAATACGCCGCTTCGGTGGTTGCTGCATGTAAGGCCGCGGGTCTGCGTGCCGATTTTGTGGCTGCCGATGAACCCTTGGGCGGACGGGTACGGAAATCCAAAATGGACAAAATTCCGTATGTGCTCGTAGTAGGCGACGATGATGTTGCCAATGCCACGGTAGGTGTGAATGCTCGCAGTCTCGACGTTGAGCGTGGAGTGACCGTAACCGATTTCGTGGCCCGTTTGGTCGCCGAAGTCGACGGCCGTTCCTAGGCCTCACGGCACCTCACGGACTCGGCTCTTCAAGGACTCGGCACATGAGTGAGCAATCGGTGGGAAAAGTCGGCCTACCGATTGCTGGCAACATTCCCCGGCTTCGGGCCGATTGGCGTGGCGAATACATCACCGCGGCGACAGAGACCGAACGGCTAGATAACGCCAAAGGTATGCGCGCTGGAGATGGCGAACGCTGCGTGTTTTGTCGGATTTTGTCGATGGAGGCCAGCCCGGCTAATGATGAGGCCAACTTCATCGTGCACCGCAGCGAACATTGCATTGTCATTCTCAATGCCTACCCCTATACCAGCGGGCATTGCATGGTTATGCCCGTTCGGCACGCGGGAACGCTGCTGGAATTGAAGGCCGAAGAAGCCGCTGAGCTTTGGGAATTTGTTACTCACGCCACCGGAGCTCTGAGTGTGGCGTATGCGCCCGAAGGTATCAATGTCGGTGCCAATCTAGGTCGTGCCGCGGGAGCGGGAATCCCCGGTCATTTGCATGTACACCTAGTACCTCGTTGGAGCGGCGACACAAACTTCATGACGACCATTGCCGAAACCCGCGTCGTGCCCGAAAGTCTTTCTACAACATGGCGCAAGCTGCATATCGCTTGGTAGCGACCGGCTCCGGTGTGGTGCGCCGAGAAGGCTACGCTCGCAAGTTGAACGGAAACAACGTAACCCCGATTGATCCGTCCTGGCTGGCTAAGTACAGAGCAATACCTCGCTGAGAGTGGGCCTAAGACTGATACAGGACCTTGCTGTCGAGCAAGGCGCTGATCTGGTCAGGGGAGTAGCCACACTCCGAGGCAATGGCCATGCTGTTTGCGCCAAGTAACCCGATCGTACTGTTCGAAACGACATCGCTTCCGCA
>JAYUVJ010000302.1:0-24273 GCA_043754155.1 Acidimicrobiia bacterium | reverse complement strand
ATGTCATCGAGTACGCGGCGGAGATGCCCAAGTGAGGATGCGTAATTCCACAAACCATCAGAACACAGAAGAACAATTGCTCCGCTGGCTGGTTCGTGTTCAACAATTGACGGCACGACATTGGGGGCATCGGAGCCAAGCCAGCGGGTAATCATATGTGCCCGTGGATCGCTTTCGGCGTTTTCGGAAGTGCGTCTCCCGCTGCGAATCTCTTCTGCCGCCCAAGAATCATCTGCACTGAGATGCAGGTCTTGGCCGTCGTCTCCAAAAACATAAGCACGCGAATCACCAATGTTGCCAACGGTGATTCTGCCATTGGCAACGGTGGCGGCCACAAACGTGCACGACGGTGCATCAAGGCCGGGGGTTTTGCGAAAAGGTGTGGAGGAAACGGCGGTTTGAGCCAGCTTCGCAGCATCAATAAGTGCACTTACTGCTAGCTCCGGATCTGTAGCCATGCACTGTTGGAGCCGAACGTTGGTAACACTCACGGCAGCCGCAGAAGCCACATCGGAGGCCGAAGAAGTTGAAACCCCATCACAAACCACTAAGACCGCACGAGTACTTTGTCGGTTGTAATGCAGTACCTCAGCTACATCGAAGACATCCTGAGAGGTCTCAACGCTAAAGGTCTGGGAAACCGGCGTTGATCCAATAAACAGCGCACATTCCACGGCGTCTTGGTTTATGGGGTGGCTAATCCCACGGTCGGTGACCGCTGCCAATAGGGTGAAGTCAATTACGGCGTGGTCACGTGGCGAGGGGGCTTTCGTGCCGCATTCTTGACAGTATCCCTCGCTATCGAAAGACGTTGAGGCACAAGCAGAGCAAGCACGTGCGGCGGTCACCACACCTGATTGGTCGAGTGGCTTCCCGCAATCTTCACAAAATTTGGATCCGGCTTCGTTCACAAATCCACACGACACACAAACTCCGGCTGCCCTAGCGGAGCAGTTGAGCGTGTCCGGCGTGCCGACCGCGTCCACACTCTCTTTAACGTCTCTGTGCTCATCAATCGAAGTGGGATCAGCCACCACAGCCACCTCAGCGCTCAAGGCGGCGATGAGATGCCCAGCAGGTTTGCTTTGCGGAACTGCATTGCTCATCGAGACGTCCTTGGACGAACGGAGTTCGCTTGATCGACCAAGGCAATGCGTTGAGCAGCGGTTGGCGCAGAGCGTGCCAAATGACGAAGCGATTCTTCTAAGCCCAACCGAATATCGCTGTCCGTTAGCGGTACTCCAAAGACCTTTCGGGCCGAATCGGGCTTGAGCTTCTGCGTTTCGAGCTCCCTTAATACTTCGCCCAGATGCTGCACGCGAAGGGTGTTGGAAACTTCCGGCGTAAGTGTGAGTGTGCTGAGTACTTCCGAAGCCCGGTAGAGATCTGAAGCATCTAGTGCACTCGTACCATCGTCCTGACTGCGCGGTTCCATAAGTGAGCTTACAAGAGCTAGCTGCACGTCGTCATGAAATGCCGAGGTTGCCGGTATACGTTTTGCCACGGTCGACGCACCTGCCCTGTCGCCCAGCGCCGACAGCGACCGAATTAGCCCGGTGGTTGCAGAGATGTACTGTGGATCCGTAGCAGCGACAATTTCGTAATTTCCTGCGGCGGCCGCGTGATCACCTGCCTTTTCGCTAGCCAACGCAAACGCCAGTTTGGGAGCTAATTCGCCCGGAACTTCGAAAACTACTTTCTGAAAGCTTTCCGCAGCAAGACTGGCATTCCCGCCACGCAAAGCAAGAAGGCCACGCCACCAATCGGCACGCCAATCCCAAGGGTCAGCTTCAGCCAAGTTCGTCACATGACGTTGGGCATCGGAAAAGCTACCGGCGCTGAACTGGATACGGATCCGCGCCAGGCGTGATTCGGCTGATTCGGCCTTTATGCGAGCCAGCGACGACAGAGCCAATGACGGATCGGTCGGCAAGCTAGCGGCTATGGCAGCGTTAGGGTCCTCGGGGTCCACTCGAAGCTCAGGTAACAGCGCCGCAAACGCAGCCCAATCATCAGTTTCAGCTACCGCCGCCGTGGACCGCAAAGGTGCCGGAGGCGGACCGAACAGGCTGCTTGTTGCGGGCACAGGCGTCCCACTACTAATCGCCACAACCTCGCGCAGAACACCAAAAAGCTGTTCGCTCATTTCTTCCGCGGTTTGAAAACGATCATCAGGGTGCGGTGCCGTGGACTTTTTCAAGAAGGCGTAAAGCGACGCGAAACGTAGGTAGAGGGGCACTTTGGAAGCGGGGGGAAGCGTGAAAGCGTACTGGGATTGGTAGCCACGAAAATCAGTGCACAGTGTGGCCAACGTGCGTCCAACGGTAAAGAGATCCGACGAGATCGACGGGCCCATCTCGGCAATTTCCGGCGCCTGGAAACCCACTGTCCCATATATTGCACTCTGCGCGTCATCGATACGACGAACGCCGCCAAGGTCAATTAACTTCAGCGCATCAGCTTGTTGGATCAAGTTGTCGGGCTTGAGGTCGCAGTAAATCAAACCCAACTTGTGAAGGTACGAGAACGCCGGGATCAACTCCAACATGTAGGCAATCGCTTGCTCAGGGGGCAGCGGATCGGGAATGCCACTGTTTGCTTTTAAGCGATCCTTCAAAATGGTCTTAAGGCTCTTACCGCCTACAAATTCCATAACGGTGTAGCCCGCCCCGTCGTGTTGCACAACGTTGAAGATCTTTACGATTGCCGGATGTTCAACCGAAGCAAGAAAACGTTGCTCGGCTACGGCTGCGGCCAAGGCATCGGCATCGCCGCTATCAAGAAGTCCTTTAAGAACTACCCAACGGTTTGAAACATTGCGATCCCGAGCCAGATAAATCCAACCAAGTCCACCGTGAGCCAGCGCCCCAGCCACTTCGTATTGTCCACCAATGATTTCGCCTTTGCTGAGCTTGGGCGAGAAATCGAAAGGTTTGCCGCATTTTCCACAAAACCCTTTGTCCTTGCCAATCCGATCACCACGGCTTCTTCCCACCGGCTCTGCACAAGCAGCGCAGTACCGTTTGTCTTCGCTCACCGTGGCGTTGAACATCAGAGCAGCCGAAGGATCCTCAACCGGAATAGGAGCAATAGTTACCAGCCCAACCCCAAGGCGGCTGCGCACCGTTGCCGTGCGACGACTTTGGGTGCGACGAGTTTCCGATGTCGCCGTGCGGGTTGACCGAACGCTGGCCATGCTCGGCGTTGTGGACTGGCTAGCAATCGCAGCACTCCCTACGGCCCCAGTAGAACCAGTTGCCAAAGAACCCGAACTACCCTTAAGCCCACATACGTTACAGTAGCCATCTTCCATTGTTCCCGCGCAAGTGGTATCTACACATACATTCGATGGCGTTGAGGCAGAAGCTGACCCAGAAACTAAAGCCATCGGTGTGCTTACCGATGGCGGCAGTCCCGAAACTGGAATGGTCGCCTTGGTGCCGCAAAGATTGCAATAGCCGTCTTCAACTTGTCCGGAACACCCGCCAACAACACATTTCATAAGTTCACCTTCCTATTTGCAGGAGTGTTGGGAGCTGCTTTTGAGTTTCCCTTTGTCCCCGAACCTTCGACAATGGCTTCAGCGACCGCTTGCCCGTAAGCACTGACGGCCGTCTCGCAAGCCAGAAGAAATACCGGAGGGGTGGTTAGCAGCGTCGTTGCTTCTCGGTGTAACTGAACCAAAACACCGACTTCTATTACGCCAGCAGCGGCAGCTTTTGCTTCAAAACCATCGAGGCGACCCCGAAGGCCATCTCGCTCGGCGATGGGCTCGGTGTTCAACTGCAAAACTGACGTGGCGTTGGCTTCGATGCTGCTCATGTCCCGATCCCACAAGATCCAAAGTTGACGGGCTTTGCGCGGGTCCACCTCGAGCGCTGCTCTCACCAAACCAAGACGATTGCGAAGACCATCTGGGCCATCGAGCACGCTCACCCGTAATGGTGCCGGCAACGAATCACTGTCAGCCATACGTGATCGGGTTTTTGCTGCGGCGGCAATACCCTTAGCAATACATACGCGAACAACATCGAGTCGACGCGTGCCATCGAGTACTAGTTCGTCGAGCTGATCTTGGGTCTGGAGAACTACGCCCAGCTCATTGGCTAACGATCTCAACTGTGCCCCGATTGCCGAGGCCGCTGATCCCGGCCAGCCCAACGGATCCGTAGATGCGTTCAACCGCTGTTCACCCAGCTGCTTCTTCAGTCGAGCAACTTCGTTCACTCGCTCACCGGTTTGTTCAGCACTAACCAAGGCTGAGCGCGCCAACGTGTCGAGTTCTCCCAACGTGGTGGCACAAGCAGCAAACCCAAAATCAATAGTTTCAAGGTTCCGGCGAGCCGTTTCAAGCAAAGCAATCAATCGATCATGCTCTGCCTCCAAAGTCTTTCCCGCTAGCTCTTTATGCCCGTTAATTAGCAGCCCAAGTATCGCGTCACGATCACTGGATCGTAACGAATCGTCGGTTCCACGGGCATTCTCAACGGCTTCCATTTCCGCCGCAAGCTTGGGGTATCCCAACCACAACTCACCTAGAGCCGATTGCATGGCCCTGGCTGTTTGTGCCGTCAAACCGGTGTAGCTTGAACCGGACGCGAGTGGTAAGGCCGGTGTTTGCTCAAGATCGAACAGCGCTGCACCCAAGCCTGAAATCCTTGAGCGTAATGAGGCAATCGCGGCGTCGAGAGATCGGAGCTCGTTAGTAAGCAAGGGGCCGGCCTTCAACGGATTTGGCGAAGGATTTAGCGAGGTATTCAGCGAACTTTTCCCAATCATGGCGCTCAGCCAACTACTTCTGAGCGGTACTTCGCCTGCGGTGCTTCGGCGTCAACGCTGGTTTTCGAGCCAATCCATTTTGTGTACAAAGCTTTCCATTCGCCATTCGCCCGCATCTCCTCCAATACCGCGTTGACGTACCTCGTGAAAGTTCGATCATCTTTGGGGAGACCGAGCCCGTAAGGTTCTGGGGAGAAGGCATCGGGCAACAACTTCAGCGTGGGGTCTTGCGCCTTTAGCCCTAACAGAATCGTGTCGTCAGTAGAAATGGCATCGATCTGGCTGGATTGCAACCGAAGTAGACAGTCGGTTTGATCGGTCACCTCGACAATTAACACCGCCGGGTTCTTGTCACGGAGATTGTCGACCGAGGTAGAACCTTTGGCCGCGCACACCTTTTTGCCAGAGAGATCCAGCAACCCTTTTGCAGTAGAGCTAGCAAGCACCAGGATCTTCTGGGCCGCGTCGTAATACTGGCTCGAGAAGTTAATCAAACTCCAACGAGAACAGTTCATCGTGAAGGTGTCGGCGACGATGTCCACGCCGTTGTTTTTTGGTCCTCGGACAATCGACCCAATTCGATCTGCGTACTTAATGGCTTTGAGCCGCAAATGTCGTGGATCGTCGGAGCCGAAGATGCGCTTGGCCACGGCCTTCAGCACATCAATATCGAGACCTTCTATCTCCTTACTCTGTGGCGAGCGGTAACCAAAAAGGTACGTATCTTGATCAACGCCAGCAATGAGATAGCCGCGTTGGCGTATCTCAGTAAGTCGAGCACTCGTTGTTTGGTCTGGCTTAAGGCCGAAGCCGCGAAATTCCGGTGGAGTGGGCGAATAGCTTTCTTTCGCGTCCACGCAATCGGGGTCATCGGCGGAAGGCTTCAAATACGTAACAGTGGTTTGCTGTGCTTTCACTTCCTGTGAAGTCAACGTCAGATCGGCTACATCTCCGGAGGCGCATGAACCAAGCACAAAAGCGCACACCAGCAACATGGGAACAAGACAAAACGAATGTCCTCGAACCCGGTCGTAGACCTGCATGCCTGCTGGAACTTGCTCTGTTGGAACTCGCATTACCGGAACTCGCATTTACTGGTACTCCCGCTGTCTCATTCGAATTCCCCACGCTGCGAGGAGCGCAGAAAGGGCGAGAAAACCCACTATGGCAGTAGCGCGATTTCGGGGTGTGCCGATGGCCGTGTCCATCTGTGTGATAAATGCCGCCCTAGCCAAGTTGACTTCGTTTTGTGATTTTGTGGCGAATGTGTCGAAGGCCACGTTCACGGAGTCCTCACCCTCGCTGTTTGCTTCGTCGGTCGCTTGTGCATAATCATTTTTGACGGTGGCCAAATTCCTTGGAATAGCCGACAACGCTACGTATTGGGCGAGCGGATCCAAAAGATCAGGAAAACCGTTTGCAGGGTTGGGGGCGCTCAGCGTGGCTCGTGCCGATTCAAACGACGCATCGGCGTTCCCTCGACCAATAAGTCCAAGCGCATCATCCGCCTTTGCCGAAAAGATCTGCGCACGTCCAATAGCGAGATTTAACGATGGTCGAAGGCCTTCGGAAACTGAACTCGAAGCCCGGCTTACTTGGCCGCTTGCCGTTACTAACGAGATTCCCATGGAAATGAGGAGCGAGATGGTTGCCCCAAGGAGTCCAAGGTTGAACTTTCGATGAAACTTTTGGGTGATCCATTTCTGCAACAACAAAAGCCCTATCAAACCCAACAAACCGAGCACTAAAAACCCGGCCAAAAACCCACCAATTCCGAGATCGCTGTAACGGTTTTTGAAATCAAGCAATGCGCTGCCTTCTAGCGAAACCGTGCCCGGTAACACCTGCTCGCGGAGCAAGGCAGAGGATGCTCGAATGTACGCGGACCCAGAAGGAAACCCTTGTCGGTTGTTCGCTCTGGCCGTGGCTACGAGCGCGGTGTATTCGGGAAGTTTCGTAGCAATCGTGGCGACAACTTTGCGGTTTTTGGGCTCTATGGAGGCACTCACTGAGGCCAAGCTCGTGGTCGCACTGGCTATGGCGTCGTCGTAACGTTTACGTTGTTTGGTGGGCTCTACTCCTCCGGCCAGAAATCCTGTTGTGGCGGCAGCATCGGCTTCACGGATTGACGCGTCAAACGACAACAAGTCCAGCACCACAGCAGCTTTTCGGTCACGGAGGTCCTTGGCCACGTCGGAACGACGAATTGTTGCCGCTCCCGCCAGCAAGGACAGCACGATAACGATAACGGCTACCGCCGTTAGCGCCAGCGAAAGCCGCCCCGGAGTTGTTTTGACACTGCTCATCAGCCGCTTTCCGAGACTTGCAGCCCGAGCCGTAGCCACCCGACCATTGGAATCCTCGGGATCGCTATTGGCTCCACCGGCGAAAAACGACGTACCCAATCCTGAGCCAGACCGTTGTGTCAGGTTCCGCAAAGTCCCCTTTCCAGGATCCTTGGCGACCATGGGACCGCTTAACCCGCCAGGAATCGTTGGGACCGGAGGTTCCGCCACAGCTACCCCCGGACCGATAGCGGAAGACATTTTTGGTGGTTTCGGACGCGACCCGCCGCCGGCCTTCGTTGAACCCATGGGGCGACCGTACAACCGAATGCCACCCAATGCAACGTGGAAAATACGATCTTGCCAAACCGTTTCACCAAGAACGCGACGGTTGGCGAAAGTTCACTAGTCGACCTTCCCGACCCGAGTACCGTTTTCACTCATGACCCGCGTCTTGTCCTGCATACAACCCACTGGAGAGAAGCATCTCGGGAATTTCGTGGGCGCCGTAATGCGTTGGGTGACGGATCAGTCGCCAGAGAGCTTCCATGGCGTAGTTGATTTGCATGCCCTTACCGTGCGCCGTGATCCTGGCGTACTTCGCGAGAAGACCCTTGAGACGGCGATGCTGTTGTTTGCTGCGGGCCTTGACCCCAACGTCGCCACGGTCTTCATTCAAAGCCACGTACCAGAGCACGCCCAGTTGAGCTGGATCATGGAATGCACCATTGGTTATGGCGAGTTGAGCCGCATGACACAGTTCAAGGACAAAGCCTCCAAACAAACCGACGACAACGTACTGGCCGGTTTGTTCACCTATCCAGCGCTCATGGCTGCCGACATCCTTCTTTACGATGCCACTGAGGTGCCGGTAGGCGAGGATCAACGCCAGCACCTTGAGCTCACCCGCGATGCTGCACAACGGTTCAACCAACGCTACGGCAACACCTTTATTGTCCCGAAGGGCACCATGCCCAAGGTTGGTGCACGCGTCATGGACCTGCAGGACCCAACTTCCAAGATGTCGACGTCGGCCGCTTCACCTGCTGGAACTATTAACGTTTTGGACACACCAAGGGAATTAGAGCGAAAGCTCAAGCGGGCAATGACCGATCTCGATGGCGAAGTTCGCTACGACATCGAGAAGAAGCCAGGCATTTCCAATTTGCTTTCCATTTTGGCTGCGGCAACCGGCGAAGGTGATCCCAGCGCGTTAGCGTGTAAATACACTCAATACGGTCCGCTCAAGGCTGATACCGCGGCTGCATTGATCGAATACCTCCGCCCTACCCAAGAACGTTTCGCTGAGCTGGCTGCAGATCCCGGCGAGGTCACCCGTATCCTCAAGGTTGGTGCCGAACGAGCTACAGCTATAGCTACTGTTACCCTTGACCGTGCCTACAAGGCCATTGGCCTGCGCTAGTAGCTCGCTGCCCAAGTTCGAGCGCGTTTACGAACCGGAATGACAACAACTACAGGCCTTAAAGGGTCAGAAATTACGTGAGTTTCCCAACTCCGGTCAAGACGGTCTAGTGCTGAAAGCCCTTGGGTGGGCGGATTCGAACACTGAGCGAAGACGATCCGTGGTGACCTTCGTGTAGCGCTGCGTCGTAGTGAGCGAAGCGTGGCCCAGAAGCTCTTGCACCGAGCGGATATCGGCTCCGCCTTCAAGTAGGTGAGTGGCGCAAGAATGGCGCAGCACGTGGGGGTGAACGACGTCAGCGAGATTCGCCGTGAGGGCATGTTTGTGCACCACACCCCAGGCCCCTTGGCGAGTCAGCCGGCCGCCTCGCTGGTTCAAAAAGACCGCTTCAGCATCACCCCGTCGGGCCCAGCGTTTCGGTTCAAGCAGCGCCCGTCCGCGCGGTGAAAGCCATTCGGTCAAGGCCGCAGCTGCAATCCGGCCCACCGGCAACACTCGCTCTTTTGAGCCTTTACCAAGCACACGTACTAATCGGTCACCCAGGTCGAGATCGGCCAGGGACAGGCCACACATTTCGCTTATACGCATGCCGGTGCCATAGAGCGTCTCCAGAATTGCCCGATCCCGGAAGCCTGGCGCATCAACTCCAATCGCCGCATCAAGCAACCGAACAATTTGTTCTTCGGTAAGCGCTTTGGGAACTGCACTCGGGATCTTTGGGGGCATGACATCGGCCGAAGGGTCACAAGTAACCACACCTTCATCCGCCAAAAATCGGTGCCACGACCGAACTGTTACCGTAGCTCTACGGACCGATGCCGGGGCCTGCCCTGCTGAACGCAAACCTTCCACAAAACTCAGAAGATCCGATTCGGTAGCCGTACTTACCGTTACACCTGCGTGGTTTAACAACGAAACATAAGCGCGCAGATCACGACGATAAGCATTCAGTGTATTGGCTGACCGTCCCCGCTCGACGGTTAACCAGGTCAGAAAGTCCTCAGCTTCGATGGGTAAGCGAACGTCGATGTTCGAACGTACATCGTTGCGGGCCTTGCTTCCCTCGGCTATCTCCGCAGCGTGTGTCCTGTCGACGGGCATGCTACGACCCTAACCAATCTAAGGAACTCACGGAGCCACCCATGGTTCCAGACTACGGCTGTGCTTACCTGAGCGGAGTCTCGGTCCCAAGCACAGCGTGCTCGATAGACGCTGCGTCGACGCCCTTTACAAGCCGGAGAATACTTCAAAGACGTAGCTCTCTACCAGCCGAAACGACGGGCGGTCAGCAACAAACCAAGTTGGGTCTTGCCGTCGAGAATCTCGCCGCTAACGGCAAGGGCCAACGCTTCGGCAAACGGGACGCGAAGAATTTCGAGATCTTCTTCCTCGGGGCCATCTACCTCAGTACCTACGAAGGTGAGGTCTTGAGCCAAAAAGATGGTGATGCGCTCATCGGTCATACCGGGTGCTGGTGCACACGCGCCAAGGAGTTCCATCCGGCCGGCCACCAAACCGACCTCTTCACGCAATTCTCGGGCGGCACCGTCGGCCATGGCTTCCCCTGGCTTGTCGAGCAAACCCGCAGGGATCTCAAGAATACGTTCACGAAGCGCTGGGCGGAACTGGCGAATCAGCGTAATGGTGTGATCCTCATGCAACGCCACCACGGCAACCGCGCCGTTGTTTCGAACGATTTGGCGGTCGAACCGCTCCCCCGTTGGCGACTCGTAAACCTCATCGAACAACGTGAACACTCGGCCAGCAAACAGAGTTGAAGTTTTCTTCAATACAAAGTCTGCACGCGCACCATCAGGCGCACTCATCAATGCCTAGCCCCGCGACCCGGAGGCACCAGCGGCACTTAGTGAACCAAGGTTGATCAGGCGGGGCGCACGACCCTCCGAACGACTCAAAGCCGCACCAATGAGCCCACGGAACAACGGGTGCGGGCGCTGTGGACGACTCAAGAACTCAGGATGGGCCTGGGTGGCCACCCACCAAGGATGATCCGGCAGCTCAATGAATTCACACAACGTGTCATCAGGCGACGTGCCGCTGAACACCAAACCGGAATCCTCCAGGCGACGACGGTAACGAGGATTCACTTCGTAGCGATGACGGTGCCGTTCGTAGACAACTTCTTTGTCATAAGCCTCAGCAACCTGACTACCAGGAACTAAGCGCGCAGGATATAAACCGAGGCGCATCGTCCCGCCTTTCTCCACCACGTCACGCTGCTCATCAAGCAAATCGATCACCCGATGCGGCGCTGCAGCATCAAACTCCGAAGAGTTCGCACCGGTTAAGCCAGCAACGTTACGGGCATAATCGATGACCATAACTTGCAAGCCCAAACAAATACCGAGGCAAGGAATCTTATTCTCCCGAGCCCAAGTTGCCGCCGCTACTTTGCCTTCAATACCCCGCTCGCCAAACCCGCCAGGAATTACAATGCCATCAAGATCATTGAGCTTGCCTGCAGCCAAAAGATCCGGCACCATCTCGGCTTGAAACCACTCAATGGTGACCTTACAACCATGATAAAAACCAGCATGACGTAACGATTCCACTACCGACAAATACGCGTCGGGAAGGTTAACGTACTTACCAATCAGGCCGATTTTTACTTCACCATCGAGAGTACGAACCCGCTCAACTAAGGCTTCCCAAGAGACCAAATCAATGGGGTACCTCTGCATGTCGATCTTAAGAATGTCGCACACATAGGTGTCGAGGCCTTCCTCATGGAGGACCAGCGGAATTTCATAAAGGTTCCCAGCGTCAAGTGCGCTTATTACTGCCTCGGGCGGCACATCACAGAGGTGACTGATTTTGCGCTTCAAGTTCGTCGGAATCGGACGATCACTTCGACACACAATCACATCGGGCTGAATACCCCGGCTACGAAGCTCTGTGACCGAGTGCTGCGTGGGCTTAGTCTTCTGCTCACCCGAAGGCCCAATGAACGGAAGCAGGGTTACGTGCAGGTAACAAACGTTGTCACGGCCCACTTGTTTGCGGAACTGACGAATGGCTTCCAGAAACGGCAAAATTTCAATGTCACCAACCGTGCCACCAACTTCGGTGATGACCACATCAATCTCATCGGTGCCAACCGCCAGGATACGGCGCTTGATCTCGTCGGTAATGTGGGGAATGACTTGAACGGTCTTACCCAGAAAGTCACCACGACGCTCTTTGGCCAACACCGCCTGGTAGACCGAACCGGTAGTGGCGTTACCACCACGAGGAATATTTTCATCAATGAACCGCTCGTAGTGGCCAAGATCGAGATCGGTTTCGCCACCGTCGTAGGTAACAAACACCTCGCCGTGCTCGAAGGGGTTCATGGTGCCCGGATCGACATTGATATAGGGGTCAAGTTTTTGCATGGTGACCCGAAGCCCCCGCTGCTTAAGCAGACGACCCAATGAGGCGGCAGTAATGCCTTTACCTAGGGAACTCGCTACTCCACCCGTTACAAAAATGTGTTTGGCCACGGGCCAATACCATAGGGCACTAGCCACCTCCCCGCACTCGAAACCCTCGTTTCTGGCTGCCAAACTACAAATTTGTAATCCGCTTGTTGAACAACACTCTTCCCACCAGCGATGTTGCATTCCAGCTGGTCTTTGGATCGGTTCGGGATTCTTTCGTCACCTTGCTCCGATTTCGCGGCCTAGTGCCTGCGTGCAACTCCGGCCGACGAACTATTTTCGGTGAGGTGCTCCTGCTCGATCCGCAGCACGCAGAGGCCGAGTTCGCTCGATTAGCCTGCTGAATGACACCAACTCAGCTGCCCCATTCAGCCCAAGCACCAGAATCATCACCAGCACCCGAACCGTTGTTGAGGCGCTAGCCACTACACCCGTGGCCAACACCGCCCCGAGCACGTTGGCTCCCGTATCGCCCAGCATCATGTGTTCCCGTAGGTCATCGATCAGCAAGCCCAACGACGCACCGATCACCACCGCCAAAGGAGCCAACGGCATCCAATCGCCAGCAACGACGGCGCCAAGGGCAATCCCAATAAAACAAAGTGTGCTTATTTTAATGGTGCGGCCCGGCGCGCGATCGAACAGGTTCCCAACGTTAGCGCCCAGCGCTATCAGCGCGGCGTTGAACAGCAGCCAACCTACGTTTGAGACTTTTTCTTGGAACGTAGACACCAAAGAAAGCTCGACCAACTCACCGTTGAACCGTGACGCCACAATCAATGCCATACATGCGCCGCCAACCAGCTTCAGCGCACCGGTAGACGGACGGCCGTGAACTATCGAACTCAGATGCCCTCTAAATCCGCGCGACAAACCGCTGGCGCCAAGGTCGTCAATCAATCCCAACAGGGAGAAACCGATCACGCCAAGAAGGATCGGTAGCCGAAGGCCGTTCTGGACCAGGGGTTGGCCAACACCGTATGCACCCAGAACGATCCGGCATGACTCGACCAACAGCACGGCGCAGACGATCACCAAACCGCCCGCCGTAGACAGTTCATGGTTGCGGTAGTTCGTGCGTCGAAACACGGGCGCCGACAGCATCGGGCGCAGGAGCATCCACAGCAAGCGGGCAGCAACAAACCCCGCGCCCAACCCCGCAGCGACTCCTCCCAGTTGCGAGCCCATCACTAAACCGCTCCCGTTGTTGGCGCAGTTTTCATTGGCTGTCTACTCCCGCTACTGATGTTGGCCGAACACGGAACCCGTTTACGTCAATCGAATGCCCAGATACCCCGGGTACAACAGATACTCCAGTCCCTCTTGTTTCATCACGTTGATGGTCGCTCCCCTGATTCGTTGCCAGCGAAAAAGCAGCCTGTCCTCGGTCGAGCGCTAGCAAGGTAATAAAGGGGCCCAGGTAAACAAATACGAGTGCTGTCACCACCGTGCCCGAATCGTTTACGGCAAAACCGAGCAGCCCACAAAGCAGAGCCGCGACTACTCCCGCCCGCAGTGCAGAGCCCTTGGGTATGTCGCGTTCCCAGCCCCGTTGCACCACCAAGAAAAACAGCAGCACCAGGGCAATAACAGGAACAATCCAGGTCCAAAACGAACCGGTGAACACTCGGATGTTCGTAGTTAGTTTGCGCGCCACGGTGGTCATGAACGTATTGTCCCCCGATCCAGCGATGTCTGCGGCAAATCGGCCGAGGTGGCTTCGCTCATCGGCTGGTCGGAGTAGATCAATCCCCGTCGCCACGGCAATCAAGCTCAGGGTGGCAGCACCGGCGTAAAGCAACGTTCTGAGGCGAAGCTGTCGTCCGCTGAGCACCACCAAGAGCAGTCCAAAAACGGGAACGATAGTGAGAATTCCACCAACATCGGATCCCAACATTGGGGCACCATCGGCCACGAACACAATGAAGCAAAACGCTGCGGCGCCGATAATAGCCTCGGTTCGTCTGCGCGCATAGTGCACGTGAATTGATGCCCAAAGAATAGTGGTGGAGGCCAGGGCGGCAAACGCTGCATTTCCGATACCGGTAAACCGAGCCGCAGTGTGGGGCGAGTAACCCAGGATCGAAGAGTGTTGCAGGTGCGCCCCAGTCCACAAATCCACCACGTTGATGGCCGCCGTCGCAAACAACACCATGGACAACGCAGCGAGTGGATGACGTTTACGACGGCGGGCCAACCAGACAATGGCCAGATCGATAGCCAGAATGGCTGCGCCGCCAAACGGGCCTAACGACCAAGAATGGGGGATCATTCGGAACACAAACGTGGCCAGCGGCCAAGCAGCAACGGCCAAGACGATCCACGCGATCGGGGTCGCAGCACGCCCTACTCGCCCACGCGAGCTGAACAGCAAAATGGTGAGGAGGTAGATGATGGTTTGAAAGATCACATAACCCTTGGTGAGCGGCAAATAGATGCGCTCCCGATAGCCAGCGAGAGCGTTCATGTCTCGCAATGTAGTGATGTCCAAGGGTCCAGATACCTTATGGACACGTAACACATGCCCGATCATCCCAACCGCTGGTTTCTGACCTAGCGCATCGAGCACGGTGGGGGCCAAATCGGTAATCGTGAGCAACGAAGGTCTGCGAGTCGAGGGCGAGTGTAGATACCCGTGCGGCACTCCGGCCCCAGACAAAACCGTAGGGGTCAACTCCCAGGTACCCGTCGGCGGACGAACACTGACAACCATCACCAACGTGGATTTCGGGAGCCCACGAACCACATCACCAATAACGGCGTCGGTGTCGGTGAGAGCACGACGACGAAGCCTCTCAAACTGTTCTGGATCCGTCTCGGCCTTCATGGCGAAAGCCCGATCCAACTCTCCGGTGTCCACCACAGTGACGCTGGCCGATTTCGAGGCTTTAGCCACGGCAGCTACGAAGGCAGGCCGGTCAATTCGAACACCAAAAGGAGCCGTCGGATCTAGCTTCAACAGCGAGTCAACTGCGCCGAAACCCACTGAACCAGCCGAATCTGCCACGCTGATCGCTGCGGGCCTAGACAACCCCGCAACTGGATCTTTGCCCACCAACCCAGTGTCAGAAACGTTGACTACCGCCGTCGACAACTTGGCCGCCGCAAGTGCATCGCCCAAAGCCCCAGGGAAGCTCGAAAGGAACCGTTTTTGATTGAGGGCGATCATTTGGGCCATCCCAACCATGACCACTGCACCCGCAGGTTTCTTTCCCGTGCGGACAGCAGCAACCTCGGCTGCCGTGAGCAATCCGACGGGTGCATCGGCGGCAAATGCATCCGCACCTGCGTCGTTGGCCCGCACTCGAGATCCGGCACCCAACGTGGCATAGCCCTCCACGGTTGACGGGCGGCCACCCAATGTTCGAACGCTAGTGGCACCAAGTGCTCCCCCGCCGACCAAACGATCGATCGCCGGGACTGCACCCGAGCCCAGATCATCAAAACTCAATCGAGGTACGCCCAGGATTACTACCCGCGAAGCCTTAAAAGCACCAGCAACACTGGACGGTTCCCAACGGCCACTCGTCACTACCGCCAAGGCCGTAAACAACACTGCACTCAAGACCATCAGCGCGATGCGTTGAGATGAACTGGTTTTGCGTTCCCAGAGTGCTCGAACGATATCGACACCCTGTCGACCACGATGCGTGAACCCTGCCAAGGTTCTACCGGTATGACGATGATCAAAATCGGTCGTAACTTCCACAACCGTGTGCCCCGCATTGGCGACATCAATGGTTAGGCCCGTCTCCAACCCAAATCGATCGGCTAGGCGAACGCTACGCAATACGTCGCCTCGAATGGCTCGTTGCCCGGAGAGCGGTGCTGTGGCCACAAAACCACTCGACCCCTTGATGCCCCAAGCAGCCAGTTTACGAATCGCTCCAAAACCTGCGCGCTTACCAACACCCTGTGAGGGTACCGCGATGGTCATATCGGCGCGCCCGGCCAATACCGGCGCCAGAAGCGCCTCGGCGATCGTTGCACTAGCGGCCAGGTCTGCGTCGATCAGTACGTAAATATCGGCTTGGGGGGTCGAGGCAACACCAGCGGCAACGGCACCGCCCTTCCCAACATTACGTTCCAAGGACACGAGCAAAACTTCGGCCCCCACCGGCGCAACTTCACCTAGATCTTCAGAGGGCTGGCCGTTCTCGAAGCCTTCCGCACAAAATTTTTCGTGAACACGAATGGCTTCGGAGGTAGCGTCGGTTGAGCCATCGTCGATCACCACCACCTGATGGATTAGCGACACACTCAACAGCGCATTGATAGTCGCGGTAATGGAGTCGGCTCCATTTTTGACTGGAACGAGCGCCACAACTTGCGGTGAACCACTCTTAGTCGATCGACTCATCGGGCAATCCGTCGTCGCGCACCACGCAGCACCCCAAAGTGCGCGGCGTCTGCACTGGGGCGTTCCACTAGGGCAAACACCAAGGCACTGGCACCACCCACGGTGTCCACAGCATCAACGGTACTGATGGCGTCGCGTAACTCTCCGATTCGAACCGCACCAGTGACCGTGTCGGTCAGCGAATTTCCGCTCAATGCCACGGTGATTTTGTGTGCATCGATGGCCCGAACCGCCAAGGCAAAACGAAGGCCAACGGCCTTTCCGCCAACACTACCGCGTGAATCCTTCGATGCTTGGGCTGCGACCAACGTGCTTGTTGGGGCACCCGTGGAAGCCACGACAGACGATGCACCGGCGTCGGCAACGCCTGCGACATCATCAAGCCCCACTTCGTCAACCGGCCCTATCGAGCGTTCCAACAACACCGTTTCAACCGTCGACCCAAGCGTTATCGGTTTCGTTGCTCCAACCACATCAAGAAACCCCGCATCAATAAGCGAACCTATGGCCGGGGCAAGCAACGGGGAAGCAAACGATTGCGCAAGCCGAGCATCCAGCGCATCGCGAAGCCCGGTCAAACCGCCTTCACCGGCAACTTCAGGAAGACGCAACAACGAACGAGCATCGCGTTGCTCTCGCTGAGAACTCAACTGCACTGATCGGTCTAGGCGATAAGTTCCCGACACTTCCGCTCCAGCGTTAGAAAGGGTACGAGTTACAGCCCAAATAGTCTCCACCGTTACATCGGCCAAAGCAACCACCGCAAAGTTGCGACCCTCAAGACGACCGACGTTGGCTTTCGGGCCGAGCTGATCAACCAACACCTTTTCGGCACGAAGTTGTTTACGAAGCGCGCTTAGCGATCGATTTCGCTCCTGCAGCTTGGCATCGAAGCTCGATAGCCGACGCTCGGTTTGCGTGAGTACCCCTTGATCCACCACCGTTGCACCAATAGCGATACCAATGGCCAAGGCAAAGAACACCGCCACCAACGAGACCATATGAAACCGCAAATTAATCATCGACGCCACTCTCGAAACGAAATCCACAAACTGCGCCAGAACAACTGAAACGGCGGAAGTACCGCCAAAACCATGAACAACGTCGCCAGCGCAACGAGAATCAACAACATCAAGTCACGCTTGCGTACCGTTGGCCGATACAGCTTGTTCACGCCTTTGGCGTCCACCAAAATCGGCCCCACCTTAAGCCGAGTCAAAAACGTCGACGCCATGCCCGGACGTCCCTTGTCCATGAAGTCCACCAGCGACACGTGAGTGCCTACGGCCACAATCAACTCCGCGCCTTCTTCGTAGGCCAGCAGCATGGCAATGTCCTCACTGGTTCCAGCCAAGGCAAAGGTAGAAAAATCCACACCAACTTCACGAAGCCGTTCAGCACCCGGAGCTTTGCCATTGGGATACGCGTGCACGATCAACTGTGCGCCGCAACTCAGGGTTCCTGTCGATACGGAATCAAAATCACCGATAATGACATCAGGTTTGTGGCCAGCGGCGAGCACGGCGTCAGCTCCCCCGTCGACGGCAAAAATCACCGGCGAGACATCATCGATATAACCCTTCAGTGCCCGCAAGTCCTCCTTGAACTGATCACCGCGCACCACAATCAACACGTGGCGACCCTTTACCCGAACCACAAGTTCAGGTACTTCTGGTTTATCGAGCAACAGAAACTGCTCTGCGCGCATATATTCCAGGGTGTTTTCGGCGAAAAGTGCCAACTCCACCCCGATTCGGGCTTTCGACTCTTCAATGATCGCTTCGAAGGAGGCAGCGTCTTGGCGGACGCCTTGGCAAACCACCGATCCATTCACCACAACTTGGTTATCGCGCAGCGAAAGAGTTGCTCCGTCTACGACGCGCCCGAACAGTTCAGGTCCGCAGCCATCAAGCACGGCAATTCCGGCGCGGGCCAGCATCATAGGGCCAACATTTGGGTAACGCCCGGTGATGGAATCTGCAGCGTTAATTACCGCCACGATCTTGGCGCCCACCAATCCTTCGGCCGCAAGCCGGTCAAGATCGGCATGGTTGATGACAGCAATTTCGCCAGGGACGAGGAGTTTGGTGAGTTCCTTTGTGCGCATACCAATGCGGGCGCGGCCAATGACTTCTGGAAACGCAACTCCGGTCAAGGTTATGACCGCGTTCATCGTTTCTTCGTCCCTGGAGCTTTGACCGCTTTGTCCAACCCACCCACGTTCTTGCTAGCGGCAGCCTTACCGGAAACGCCTTCTTTGCCAGTGCTGACAGTGCTGCCAGTGGTGACAGCCTTGCCCAGAGACCCAGCTCTGGCGCCAGCGCTCTCGACACCCTTGACCGCTTTCCCAGCCGTGTTCTTAACCCCGGAAGTATCAGCAACCATTTTCGCTGCTACGGAAACCTTCTCGGTTTTGGGGGGCTTTGCAGCTTGGAGTTCTCGTTTTCCAGCGGAGGGACGGGCCGAGCTGCGCAACAGTTCACGGGCATGCTCCCGCGCCGTGTCCGAATCTGGCGAGCCACTCAACATTCGAGCAAGTTCACGGATTCGCGAATCCTCGTCGACCACGGTCACGGTCGTGACGGTTCGAGAGCGTTGCTGGTCCTTGGCCACTACCGCCTGTTGATCGGCGAAAGCGGCGACTTGGGGCAGATGGGTGACCACCATAACTTGGCGACCCTGGGCTAACTCAGCCAAAGCCAATCCAACAGCCGAGGCCGCCTGCCCCCCAATGCCGGCATCCACTTCGTCGAATACCAGCGTGTCTGGCGGATCACCGTCGACTAGTTCGCGGCCTTCTAACAAGGCCAGTCGCAACGCCAACATAACCCGAGCCAGCTCACCACCAGATGCGACTTTGGCCAAGGGGTTTTGCGGTGCACCGGGGTTGGCGGCCAGAAGAAATTGCACTTCGCCATCGCCGTCTTCCCCGATCGGTCCCACCGCAATACCAAATAACGCTTTGGGCATGGCCAGTTCTGCGAGACGTTTGGTGATGGCCGCAGACAACCCCGGAGCTACCGCTGCTCTGGCCGCTACGACCTTGACTCCGGCCGCAAGCACCTTGGCCCGGGCTTGATCAATTTGTGAGTCGATGTTGGCCGCTTGGTGATCGTGACGCACCAAATCATCGAGCCGTTGGGCAACCTCGGTGGAGTAAGCCATAACCGCAGCAAGGTCTTCTCCGTACTTGCGACGAAGTTCCTGTAACCGCTGCCGGCGAGCGCGCACCACACCCAAACGGGCTGGATCATCATCAATCGATTCTCCAGCGCCGCGCAGTTCACCAGCAATATCGCCAAGCTCAGCGCTGAGTGCCCGCAAACGAAGGGCTAGAGCCGTATACGGGGAGCGATTTGCTATCGCCGCAAGGGCCGTGGCCACTACGTCTCGAGCGCCACCATCTTCGCTGAGCGCCTCAACCGCGGTCGCCGCTGCGCTGCGATGAGCCAAGGCATCAGCCAGCACATCCTCTTCCTGTTCAAGGGTTTTGTCTTCAAACGGATCGTGCAAATCCGCTGCGACCAGGTCTTCTACTTGGAAACGCAGCAAGTCGATTTCACGGACGCGAGCTCGTTCATCACCACCCAACGAATTTCGCTCAGAGATAAGTGTACGTAGTTGTTCGCGAGTCTCATGAAGCGAATCAAGAGAGATTCCGCCAAAAGCGTCAAGTGCGGCGCGTTGTTCGCCCACCCGCAACAAAGATTGGTGACCGTGCTGACCGTGAAGATCAACAAATCGCGAACCTTCCTCAATCAGTTGCGTTACTGGGGCCGGATGTCCGTTGACGTAGGCGCGGGAGCGTCCATCGCGAGGGATGACCCGGGTGAGCACCGTTTCGACGGCGTCGTCACCTTTGCCCCGTACAAAGCGACCGTCGACCCGAGCTTCTATTGCCCCAGCCGCAACCAACGACGTTTCGGCCCGCCCACCCAACAACAAATCAATCGCTTCGACCACCAAGGTTTTTCCGGCCCCAGTCTCTCCGGTAACGGCCGTCATACCTTCTCCAAAGGTGAGTGCCAAATCAGGAATCACGCCAAGATTGCGAACCAACAGCTCAATCAGCATCGCGAGTCCCAATTCGTCCGGGCCGACCAAGGCCAGCCTTTTCACCGTTCGACCCAACCGGAGCCGAACCAGAATGAAACGAGGCTCGGGCGACAGACCCACCCGAAACTTCAGAATCTTCGCCCAGCGTTGCGGAGGTCAGCCCGAACTTGCGCTTCAAGATCGAGTGAAACTTTCGATCAAACAGCGTTACCAAACGGGCCCGATACGGACTTCGTCGGATCAACACCGAGGCACCCTCCGCCAGGTGCCCAGCGAAGCGACCGTCGACAAACAGCGTGGCGGTTCTACCTTCCTGCACAGTTGCCCGAACTGATTCATCGCCATGCAACACCAAGCTGCGATCAAACAACATGTGAGGGGACACCGGCACGATGACCAAGGCATCCATGCGCGGTGACACGATCGGACCGCGAGCACTAAACGCGTAGGCAGTAGATCCAGTTGGAGTCGCAATAATCAAACCGTCTGCCGAGTAGTCCATGAACGGTTCATCGTTAAACGCCACACCTAAACGGACCGTATTGCCCGCGGATGACTTTTCTAACACGGCATCGTTGAGGGCAATGAACGGGCCCGAAGCTGAGCTGCTCTGAGCAACAAGATCCGAACCATCGACACCTCGATTGACCCCGCGATCACCATCATGCGTAATCGATTCTTGCGAGCCCGCGATCAAACCCAAACTCGACACCGGATGTTCTACCGTAATGTTCAGCAGCATCCGTTCTTCCACAACGTAACGCCCCGCCAAGACATCGTGAAGAAGGGCAGGAAGTTCGTTGGGTTGCAACGCTGTGAGATATCCAAGATGACCCACGTTGACCCCCAGTACCGGGACTGAATATCTGGCCACCATGTCTACGGTGTGCAGCATCGTTCCATCGCCGCCCATCGAAAATGCCAACGTCAGCCCATCGGCAAACGTTGCATCATCGTAAGCCCAAGCATGAAGCCCCGCACGGCTCGCATACGTCGCAGGAACGCGGACGGTTCCCCCTAAGGCCTCAATTTTCGAAATGAGTTCACGACTCAACATCGTGGCTTCCGCTCGAGCCAGATGCGGGATGACCCCAAAAATCTGGCCGGTGATTTGCTGCGGTGCCGTCGACTCAACCACGGGGCACCTGTTCGTCCAACGATGCCGACATTTCCTCAGGAGTAGCACTGATCCCTTCACGCTCGGCTGCTTGAGCCACAACACCGTCGAGAATCCCACGATCACGTTCGGTTAATAAACTGTTCGCTAGCACGACCCCAGAGGCATTGCCCGACACCGAACCAATTCGACCAACGCCAGAACCCACCAAACCTGCACCGCTCAAGATTGGCATCGCGGGCGCACGCAGGTGCACAAGGAATTCCACGTTGCCATCGGTTCCCGTAATTGGTGAAGTCATGGCTCCCATCATGGTCGCCCCCTGTGACAAAAACGTTCCCATCACATCCTCCAACGCCCGAAGCCACACCGCAGGTTCCCGAATAACCCCTTTGCCCTTGGCCACCTCAGCACGCCCCGCTTCAAACTGGGGTTTCACCAGCAGCACTAGCGTCGCCTCCGAAGCACTCAACGCCATAAGGGTAGGGACCAACGAACGCAATGAAATAAACGACAAATCCCCAACGATCAACGGGAACCTGCGACCACCAAAAACCACCGGCACGTCTACAGTACGAAGATTGACATGCTCATGCACTTCAACCCGGGCGTCGCCGCGAATCTTTTCGTGCAACTGACCAAAACCCACATCAGCGGCCACCACACCCAGAGCGCCTCGCTGCAGCAAACAGTCGGTAAAGCCACCTGTGGAAGCACCAGCGTCAAAGGCCCACAAACCCGCAGGGTCGATCCCAAAATTTTGCAGTGCGCCATGGAGTTTCTCGCCACCACGGCTCACAAAGCGCGGACGGGGCCCCGCTAGTCGCACTGGCTCTCCTGGTCCAACCATGCGAGAGGCTTTGTCGGCTATGGCACCGCCAACCAAAACTTTCGATTCACGAATTGCTCGCTGAGCCGCTTCCCGCGAAGGGCAAAGCCCCCGCCGAACCAACTCGGCATCCAGTCGGCGGCGCATTACTTCATCCTAGAAGCCCACCATCAAAACCCAGTGGCAACTGGTGGCAACTAACTGTGCCCAATCCCAACTAACTGTGCCCAATCCCTGGCAAATTGAGCATGTTGCGCAGCTGGACGCCAACCGTTCATCGCGTGTTCATAGTCGAAGGCAAGGGCACTCAGCTTTTGAAACGCTTGACCAACTCCGCTAAATCCTCTGCAACCGCATAGGGTTCCGGATCAACCGGCAAATCTGCTCTGGCAGTAACGCCGGACAGCACCAAGCCAAAACGGCCACCCAACCGTCGAGCCATGCCACCATCGGTCGACGGCCGGTCACCCACCATCCACAATGTTGCCCTTTGGGCTGCCGTTGGCTCCGCACCCCAACCAAGACGTTCATAGACCAGTTGCGCCGCAGGCCAATTGGGTTTCCCGGCAAAAGTCGGAAGAACACCGGTGGCATAAGAAACAGCAGCGACGATGGACCCACCACCGGGAAGCTCACCTTCTGAGCTTGGATAGGTGGGGTCGTCGTTGGTGCCAATCAGCCGGGCACCATTACGGATAGCCCGAAACGCCAGCGTGAGACGGTCGTAGTTGAAATCGCGGTGCCAGCCAACCATTACCGCATCGACGCCCTCGACTTGCTCGCGCACCGGAATCGACCCACCAGCCAGCAACGCTTCTTCGATGCCTTTCCCTCCGATCACTAAAGCGGTCTCGCCGGGATTCACCAGTAGCGCCGCTGCTTGCGCGCTGGTGCACAAATCCTCAGCAGGGCAGTCAAATCCCATCCGGGCCATTTTGTCAACGTATGCATCCACGGTTTGGGAGGAATTGTTAGTCAAGAACAACACTCGTTCGCCCCTGGCCCGCAGCGTTTCGATGGCTTTCGCTGAACCAGCAATAGGCTCATCGCCCAGCCAAACCACTCCGTCAAGATCAAGCACCCAAGGCATGGCACCCTTGTTAGCACGACCCTCGATCCGATCAGAACCATCCATCGATGAGGCTTGGGAAAACCCGCTCAAATGCGCCTTTGGCCGAGCTAGGGCTTTGATGAACCGAGATCGGCTCAGGCTCTTAGGAAACCGATCGAAACTGCCTCGATCCACTCCTAATTCCGGCCAAGGCGTGATAGGAACATTCCGTGACTCAGTTTCGCCCTTTCAAGCCGCTCCGCTACGTTCGCCACGATCTTTCCAGCGTGCTCTCGCCGCCCTACGACGTCCTCTCGGCCCAAGATCGCGCCGACATGCTCGCCATTGACAGCCACAACAGTGTCGCTATCGACTTTCCTCCCGGACGCGAAGACCCAGCCGCCTACGAGGCTGTCGCCGGGCTGCTCTCTAGTTGGATCACGGACGGCACGCTGGCGTGGTCCCCGAACGAATCCTTCACTATTCTTCGCATGACAGCACCAACCATTGGCCACATCGAGGGGCGTACCACAACCGGTGTCATTGGCGCGTTGACCCTTTGCGACCCAGGAACCGGGGACATTTTGCCTCATGAGGAAACCACCACCAAGGACAAAGCCGACCGGCTCACCCTCATCCGTGCCGCGAAAATCAACACGTCGCCGATCTGGGGACTATCGATGACCAGCGGACTTGGCGCAGTGCTGTCCAGCCTGATTGCCGCCAGCCCTGCCGAGGCCTCCGGTACCGATTCCGACGGCGTACTCCACGAATTGTGGACCGTGAGTCGTTCGGGGGATATCGCTTCGATCGCTGCGCTCATCGATGCCACTCCTGTAGTACTCGCCGACGGTCACCACCGCTTCGAAACGGCGCTCGCTTACCAGGCCGAACAACCTGCATCTGACTCCACTAGTTCTTCCGAGCCGACGG
>JAYUVJ010000301.1:0-6215 GCA_043754155.1 Acidimicrobiia bacterium | reverse complement strand
GTGATCGATCCAGAATCTGCCGTAGGCGTATTGCTTGGTTTGATCGAAGATGAAGGCACATGGGTCGCCGATTTCCTAGCGGATTTGTTTCAGCGCATTCCCGCCAGTGCAACCGAAGCTGTTGTTCCGCACGCTCGTGAATGGGGCGCGACCCCAGCGCTGGTAAAGCTTTTAGCTTCGAGTCCAAGTGCTCTGGCCAACAAGGTGTTGCTCGGCGCTTTGCAGACCGACGATCCTGAACTTCGCGCCCGTGCCGCCGACGCCATCCACGCTTCTTCTCCCGAGGCCGTCGCCGCACTTTGCGCGCTGCTAACCGATCGTCATGAAGGCACGCGCCTAAGTGCTGTTCGCTCGCTGAGCCGGGCTAGCAATCCTGAAGCACTACTGATCTTGAGTGGGGCTCTCAGTGACTCTTCCC
This sequence comes from Acidimicrobiia bacterium, assembly GCA_043754155.1. Taxonomy (GTDB): domain Bacteria; phylum Actinomycetota; class Acidimicrobiia; order Acidimicrobiales; family JANYDT01; genus JANMZO01. The sequence goes on along the minus strand of JAYUVJ010000301.1, from coordinate 5,797 downwards.
GGTTAGTTCGTTTTGCGGCAGCTTCGGGGATCGCTGGAACCACTGGTGGCGCCGAGGTCTTGAGTCGCGTGGTGATCGGATCGGATTGTAACGCTGCCGAAGCTGCGGAGTTGGCACTGTGGCGGCTTAACTTGAGAGCACCCAGCGTCACCACAGCCGTTGAGGCTCTAGAAGAAATGCTGACGGCCCCAAAAAGCCTTGGAACGTCGAAAGCGGAAACGCCAGACAGTGTGGTCATACATGGGGCTCAGTCGATACCAGTTTTCTCTGCGCGCGCAGTAGTGAAATCAAACGTGTCAAAACCTGTTGCGGCGAAGCCGGCGGCCAAACCCGTGGAGTCGGAACCTAAGCCAGTCGCGCCGAAGGCAAGTTTGTCGAAGCCGGTTGGGTCGAAGGCCAGTGTTTCGAAGCCTGTTGGGTCCAAGGCCAGTGTTTCGAAGCCTGTTGCGTCGGAGGCAAGTTTGTCGAAGTCTCTTGCAGCCACGTCAACAGAGTCGAAAACCGTGTTGGCGCCACAACCGACAATCCCAAACCCAGCTGACAAACAGGGTCGACGAAGTGACAACGTCTTGGCTTGGCTAGAAGCGTTCCTCGTTGCCAAAGATGGCGTGGCGTCGGCACCATTGGTGAAAGCCGCCGCAGCAGCGGAAGGAATAGCCGAACGGACATTGGAACGGGTTCGTCCCAGCATCGCAACCAGTGCCCGTCAGGGTTTTGGTGAGCCAGCGAATTGGGAACTGATCACCAAACGAGCCAGGGATGTGACTTTTGTTTAGTCCGTTTCTAGGGTTAATCCTCACCATTCGCTAACTACTTATTCGAATTCCTCAAATTCATTGAGTTATCTCGCCGTATGAAGTGGAGAAAAATTCCACTCAATAGTCACGAGTGAAATATCGATAGGTAAAGAGGAACCTTGTACGTGCACCATGCCCTCGAACTCTTGCCCCTCATCCAAACACCCTGAGAGCGACGCGTCCTTGAGCTTCCGTGATCCAGGTTCACGCTCAATTCCGGTAGTCCATCCAACCATGTCGGCAAGAGTCCGGCCTAGAGCCGCAGCTGTTTTGGGCTCCGTAGTTGCGGCGGCATTACTTGTGGGTGGGCTCCCCGGGTATGCGCAGTCCGCAAGGACAGCCACGCGCACACCCGCACTCGCAACCGCATCCAAATCAGGGCCCGCGGTACCTGGCCTACCTAAGCCAGATGAGGGATTCAAAATCCCGTCGACCACCGCGGGTGCTGCGGAGAAGATCAACGTCAGATCACCGCGTTTTGGCGGACGGGTACAAAAGGATGCTCAAGATCGATGGGTAGTCGATGGCTCGGTTATTGGTTTAGAGGCAGTAAATATTGCTCCTGGACAAGACTCGCTGTTTGACACCACCCTGCCTCCCGGGCTTACTCCGTTGGAGCTTCGGGGGCGTTATGTGGTGCCCTCGGCCGATGCTGCCTCCACGCTTGAAGTAGGTGTCTCGGGCGAAGCTCCGCTACAGGTTTCAAGTTCGGGCGATCGTTCCTTTGTTGCGCCCACCAAGTTTGGTGACTCTCCGGGCTTGTCGACTGAATACGTAGAGTTCACCGCCCGGTCGCGCGTTGTTGGATCGTGCCTCGCCTCTCAACCGTCGCAGATTGACCGGGTGCAAGTAGTTGCGGGCGGCACGCCGGTTGCACCCACCATGTTGGCCGACTTTTTTCCCGTGTTTCTCGATCGCCTGATCATACGAATCGATGCCACTGCTTCAGCCTCATCGAAACAGACGCCATTCCCACGTTCGGGAGGGTCCGCTGCGGTGTCCATGCCAGTAGGTATCGATGAGAGTGTGGCCCAAACCGTATTGAGACTTACGACGTTTGCGGTGAAACGCTGGCCTGCGGCGCAAGTTGTAGTGACTGACAAAGCAATCGCTATGACTCCTTACGATCGTCAAATAGCCATTCGTATAGGGCCGAAGGGATTTGTAGCGCTCGAAGACCATCGGGGGCAGAGCACTCTGGTGTTGTCAGGTTCCAAGTCTCACGTTCCTGCGCTCGCAGAATATTTGGCCTCTCCAGCACTAGAAATCGCCTTTTCACGCTCTGTGCAAACGGAAGGCAAAAATCAGGTTGTTCCCGAACTCGGCCACGTCTTGACCATTGGCGACCTCCGTGGGCGGTCCCTGTCGGCCAAGGGGTTTGGAACCGTTGATCAAGCCGTCACTATTACCCAATCGCAACTTGGCGGTCAGGCTCAAAGCATTGCGGTCAAGATCACAGGTGTTGCCCAAGTAGCGGGTACAGGACGCCTCGTTGTGCAGCTTCGTGCCAACGACCAGGTCCTTGCCTCAAAGCGCGTGCTCAACGACGAGCCATTCACCCTGAAGGGCACAATTTCGCGGGCGGCGTTAGCTCGCGACAACATCATTGTCGTTCGTGCATCGGAGTTGTCGTCGGGCGCAGCGACAGACACTGTTACAGCCACTGCACAACTTGAGTCCAGGGGAGAGAGCGCATTCAATCCGGCGAGCTGTGCGGATGGTCGACCGGAAGTTACCGTGCAGCTCGATTCGGGTTCGCAGTTTTCCGCCACCATGGGCCGCGGATTACCAGCGGGTTTTGACCGATTCCCCCAGGCCTTCGTGAACGGTTTCGATGTTAGATTTACCCGGCTCCAGCTCGGCGAACTGCAGGCTGCAGCTGATGTCATGCAATTGCTCCAAGGCCTGTCCGCTCCTCGGCTGTTCCCCAAGGTGTTTGGGCCAAATCGCAAGCACAGCACCTCGCGACCCATGCTGTACATAGGAACGCCAAGCAAGGAGCTCGTTGGCCTCGATGCCCCTATTGTTCCTGATTCTCAAATTCGGCCGGGTGAATTGCCGATCTCGGCCTTGCAAGGTTTCGCAGCAACGGGAGAAGACCACTTGGTGTTGGTAACCAATGGATCTTCGGGCAACGTTGCCTCAATGCTGGCTGGGCTTAAAGCGGATCTGCTTGGGTGGCGGTCGCTTCGTGGCGACGTTTTGGTGAAACAGAACGGACGCGTTCGTAATATAAGGGTGCGAGCATCGCTTGGCTCAGGCGAAGAGAAAAGCCGAACGGTTCATCATTCACGTTTAGTTGAAGCTATGCGCTTTGGACTTGGTCTGGGTGGGGTCCTTGCGCTTTTCGGTGTGTTGCTGTCCCGCTTGTTTGGTCGGCGGCGTAGCTAATGATGATTCCCCAGGACACCACCGAAATCATTTGGACTTTCAGCGGCACCGTAGTGGGCTTAATCATTTGCGTAGGCATTTCAGCCATCGTCCGCCAGGTCCGACACAACTCGACGGGTTCCTCACAAGCTGATCGATGGGAGGATGCTTCATCGGCGGTAATGGGTTTTGTCGAAGGTGATGCGGCTCGCTCCGAGAAGTTTTCAAAGTTACTCAAACGTGAGGACACTCGTGCCATCGTGATCGAGGCATTCTCGAACGTTGCTCGGGCGAACCCTGAAAGTGCGATGGTGTTGCGTCATCGTAAAGAAGATGTGGCGTTTCTGCGTCAATGGGTTTCGGATTCTTTGGAAGATAAAGAACCCGGACGCCGCTCCAACGCATGTGAAGTTGTGGGCACCTTACGACTCCGCGCCTGCCACGGGATGGTGTTAGCCGCTACCGGTGACGAGGATGCCAACGTTCGAGTATCGGCTACACGGGCGCTGTGTGTGCTCGATCCCGAAACGGCCGTGGGTGTACTACTCGGGTTGATTGAACGGGAAGGTTCGTGGGCTGCCGATTTGCTCGCCGATCTTCTACAACGGGTCCCAGCGAAGGCGATTGTTGCGGTGATGGAGCGTGCACGTGAGTGGGGGGCAACGCCGGCATTGGTGAAGCTGCTGGCCAGCTGCCCAAGTGAAGTGGCCAATACGATATTGCTCAATTCCCTTGAGACGGATAATCCAGAACTTCGCGCCCGGGTCGCTGAAGCGGTTCAGGCGTCGTCGCCACAGGCCATTGCCGCGCTGGCCACGTTGCTCACCAATCCCCACGAAGGTACTCGTTTGAGTGCGGTGCGTTCTCTTGGTCGGGCAAGCAATCCAAAGGCGCTGATCACGTTGAGCTCGGCGCTCAGCGATGTCTCGCGTTTGGTTCGCTTTGCTGCGGCAGAAGGAATCGGCGGCACTCTGGGAGGTGCTGATTTGCTGCGTCGGATTGCGGCTGGTTCTGATGCCAACGCTGCAGAGGCCGCCGAGTTGGCCCTTTGGCGACTTGAGGCCGAGAGTTCACCTGCTGAAGCAAGGGAACCAGCAACCTCTTCGATCGTAAGTGTGCCTAAGAAAGGTTTGACGGTGAATGGGCCGACTGCGAATGGTTTGGCTACGAATAGCTCCTCCAGATTTGGTGCTGATGAACCACAGAGCCCCACAGAATTTGATGAGGCCTTGTCGGGAGAGGACCTCTCAGCGCGTCCTGAACGCGTTCTGAGCGGATGGGAGTGTTCGCCGCAGTTCACGTTCGAAATGGAACTTGCCTCGTTGCTCGACGAGGCCGCCGAGAATTCTGTTGAGAATTCTGTCGAGAATCCGGTTCAGAATTTGGTTGACAATCCGGTCCAGAACTCGGTTGGGTATGTCATCTTGGACGTGGCTAGCTCTGGATGGGATGAAGAGCCATCGTGGCACTAGCGCGTATGCGCGCAAATCATACATAGTGATTTTGGTGTGAAACCCGCAGTGGTGCTGGCAAGCGGGCGGAAAACACTACGCAAGGATTTACGCTTCACTGCCCTAACCAAACGCAAGTAGCCCGGACGAAAAGGCCAACGAATTGGGTCTATCGGCCCATTGGTTGGAGCGCAGCTTGAGTTGCGCTGATGGGAGGTCGATGTAGCCAACGATGAAGTACTTGCTCGTATTGGTGATGTGGGGCTGCTTTCTGTTTGGGATGGCCCACTACATGAGTATTTTCGCTTTTGGGATGTTGAGCCGAAAGTTGATGCGTCGTCGTCGTGCCTCCACCCGCTCCGGTGCCCGTTACGAAGCACAACGAAATTCGGCCCTGCCCGGGGTTACGATTATTATGCCCGCATACAATGAAGAAGTGGTGATCGTCGATACGGTTACTTCAGCACTTGGGATGGAATACGCCAACCTGGAAATCTGCGTCGTTAGCGATGGTTCCAAGGACCGCACCGTGCAAGTGCTCGTAGAGGCATTCAACATGGAGCCAACGGCCGTGCCTCCAATCGCCGGTCCGCTGCACGCTGCGGAGATTCGGGCAATGTACCGAACTCATGGCGATTCAAGGCTGGTGGTGGTCGATAAGGCGGCCGCAGGTTCCAAAGGCGATGCGCTGAACTGTGGTTTGAATGTGGCCACTAAGGATTGGATCGTCGTAATGGACGGCGATGAATTAGTAGAGCCCGATGCGCTTCTGCGCTGCATGACGGAAGTTATGCACACAGAGGGAAATGTTGTTGCCGTAGGGGTGTCGCTGCTTCCCACCAATGAATGCGATGTGGCCGACGGTCGAGTAACTCTTCCCCGTGTAGCCAAGAATCCTGTCGTGGGATTTCAGCTCGTGGAATACATGAGCGCATTCATCATGAGTCGCCCGGGTATGGCCGAAATCGATTCGATGCCCATTGTGTCGGGTGGTTTTGGGGTGTTCAAGCGTAACCTGCTCCTTGAGGTTGGTGGTTACCCTCACCCACACCTTGGTGAAGATCTCGAAGTAGTTGTGCGCCTCCATCGCCTATGTCGCGATAAGGGTGAACCGTACCGTGTGCTCCAAGTGCCCGATGCCATTGTGTGGACGGAGTTCCCGCCGAATCTGCAAATTCT